>ONBM01000020.1 GCA_900316045.1 uncultured Bacteroidales bacterium
GGCGACACTAATATAGTGATAATCAATGAGATATGCAATAACTCTCAAAGATTTCAACCTTAGCATTTTTCTTTTTTTAGCTACTTGCGAAACTTAAAATATTCATAAAAATCTTTACAAGCCTTTTTGTAACCAACCTTTTTGTCTATTATTGACTTGCTAGATTTTCCCCTAGCAAGTTCCAAAAATGAAAAACTTCACGAACAATTACTGGCATCTATGCTCGGACGAGCTGCCGAATGACCTGATTTTCAGGAATGATAAGGAATATGTCTACGGAATGAACAGCATTCCTCTTGCCCTGCAAAGCGTCAAAATAAAAATCTACTGCTTCACACTCATGAGCAACCACTTGCACATTCTGCTCAGCGGCGAGAAAAAGCAGGCGGAAATATTCTTCAATAAATTAAAGCAGCACCTAGGCATGCTGCTTCCACACTCTCCTTTGAGAGGACTAAAGCCCAAGCTCATCGAAGTTCCTGATGAAGAAGCATTCAGGACGGAAGTTGCATACATAATGAGAAACTGCCTTGCTGCTGGAATATGCGATCCATACAATTACAAATGGGGTACTGGCTATCTCTATTTCAATCCAAGAATAGGTTGGACTCGTGCTGTCCAGGCGAAGGAAATGTCATCGACAAATCTTAGGAATATGATAAATTCCCGTATCCATATTCCAGATTTTTATCTGATTTGCGATGGTATCATCCTGCCAGAATCTTACGTACATTACCATAAAGTTGAGGAATTATTTGGAAAGCCCACGGATCTGTTCGCAATGATTCGTTACTGGAATCTGGAGCAGAAAGAGGTCTTCATGACTACTGGAGTCGATAAGGAATTTTATGACGACGCAACGGTTCTAAAAAAGCTCCGGGATGATTGGGGCATTGATAATTTGAGGAAACTAGACATTGTCGATCGCAGGAAGAAAGTTCCAATGCTTAGGAATATGCTAGGGTGCAGCATCAAGCAAATCTGTCGGATAGCAGCCCTCGACGAGATAACCGTTCGACGTTTCAGCCCGTGGTAAGGGCGGCGGATCAATACGCTACGAATTTTTTACCTTGAAGAGCAGGTGACCGTACGGAGGTGCCTAGTAAATCGTTGATTGCCAAGGGCATTTTCCTAGGTCACGTACGGTCCCCTGCCGGCTAGATAGACCGTAAGGATGGCGCTCGTAAGTCATTGATCATCAATGGCATTTCCTTGGGTCTCGCACGGTCCCCTGCCGGCCAGCAAGCCAAACTGAACGCAGATGGCTCGTTAGTCTTTAGCGACAAATAACTTAACGCCTATGGAAACTTACGTCTAAATAAAACGGCTAAATGGTGCGACTAAATTAAACGGCTAAATCGGGCGGCTCAACAGTGCGACTAAATAAAACGGCTGGGCTAAATCGCCTCAAGTGGGGTTTGAATGATAGCTATACATAAAACGGGCGAGGAGCAGCGACGCACTGGCCAAGCGCGACCTGCGGTTTGAATGATAGCTATACATAAAACGGGCAAAACTAGGTTCATATCAGGTAATTTTTGATATTGTTTGCAGTTCTAATTTCTTTATTTATAAATTTGCACGATAATTGACAATGTTTTTCGGCCTATAAAATGAATGATTATGGCGAATAAGACCGCAGACTACGAGTTCACGATAGTTGTCCCAGTGTATAACGAGGAGGACAATATGGAGAGGCTGGAGAAGACTCTGGCCGGTTATCTCCCTAAAGCGGCGCGGAAGGCTTGCGTCCTGTTCGTGAACGATGGGTCGAAGGATATGAGCCTAGAAGGGATAAAGGCCGCATGCGAGCGGAACCATGATTTCTATTACATCAGTTTCGTGAAGAATTGCGGTCTGAGCGCGGCCATCAAGGCTGGATTCGACTATTGCGAGTCAAAACTCGTGGGTTACGTCGATGCCGACCTGCAGACTGCTCCGGAAGACTTCAACCTGCTGCTTAAAGACATCGACCGCTATAGCATGGTCATAGGGATAAGGGCGAATCGAAAAGACTCGTTCTTCAAGAATATGCAGTCGAAAATCGCCAACGGTTTCCGGAAGATGATGACGCACGATGGCGCAACAGACACCGGATGCCCGTTGAAAGTCTTGCACGCAGATGTGGCGAAACGCATTCCAATGTTCAAGGGGATGCACCGATTCCTGCCTGCGTTGGTGCTGCTGCAAGAAGGAGGCTCATACGAGCAGGTTCCGGTGAGGCATTTCCCCCGCACGGCAGGAAAATCTAAATATCACCTATGGAACAGGCTTATAGGTCCATTCAATGATTGCTTCGCATACAGATGGATGAAGCCTCGCTACATCAACTACAAGGTCGGCGACGACAACATCTCCACGGCAGGCGGCCAAGGGCTGAGCCAGACTGAATCCTGAAGCCAAACCGCAATGACTGAATAATATGTTCCAAGGGATACCAAACTGGCTGATATTCACGATAGGGTTCATTGCCCAGTTCTTCTTCACCGCACGCACGCTGCTGCAGTGGTTCCTATCGGAAAAAGCCAAGAAGGTATCCTCCCCCACATCTTATTGGATTTTCAGCGTCATAGGTTCCTGGACCATGTTTTTCTACGGAGTCTTGCGAAACGACTTCTCGATCATCCTCGGACAGCTGATTTCATATTACATCTACCTCTGGAATCTGAATGCGAAAGGAGTCTGGAAGAAGCTTCACGCCATTCTTAAAGCCGTGCTCCTGCTCACCCCTGTCGCCGCCGTGATTCTCCTCTTGAAAGATGCCGGTTCGTTCCTCAGCAAATTCCTCAACAATGCAGAAATACCACTCTGGATGGTCATCTATGGCTCCGCAGGGCAGATAATATTCACTCTGCGCTTCATCTACCAGTGGGCATATTCAGAGAAGAAACATGAATCCGTGCTGCCTGCAGGTTTCTGGATGATAAGCCTCTTCGGCTCGGCAGTCATAATCTCTTACGGAATATTCAGAAAAGACCCTGTGCTCATTCTGGGTCAGTCCTTCGGCTTCATCGCCTACACTCGCAATTTAATGATATGGTATTCTTCAAAAAAGAAAACGAATGCCGAAAAGCAATGACAGCATTTTGAGAAGACACCCCCTTCCCTTTGTCTTCCTCACAGTGGTAATATGTCTCATGCCTATCTTGACGCAGAGGGATTTCACTCCGATGAACGAGCTGCGCTACCTTAGCATTGCAGACGAGACGATAGAGAACGACCATATATTCATATTAACGAATCATGGCGAGCCTTACGCAGACAAGCCTCCGCTTTACATCTGGCTCATCATATTGCTAAAAAAACTTGCCGGCGGCCACAGCATATTCTTGCTCAGCATGTTAGGGCTGATTCCCGCATTCATCACCGTCGCCGTGCTGGACAAGTGGATATTCGTGGATGACAAGAAAAATGCTTTGGACAGAGCCGCAATGGCGCTGATGCTATGCTCTTCGGGTCTTTTCCTCACCCTAAGCTTCTATTTCAGGATGGACATGATGATGACCATGTTCATAGTGCTGGCGCTATATTCATTTCATCTGATGTATTCAGGACGGGGTAACTTCAAGCTTCAGAGCTGGCTGCTTCCGCTTTGGATATTCCTAGCCATTTTCACCAAGGGTCCTGTCGGCCTGCTGATGCCAGTCTTGGTGATTCTGGTGTTCCTGCTCATGGAAAAAGAGGCGAAGGAACTGGGGAAATATTTGGGGATTAAGACATTAGGCGTTATAGCAAGCCTCTGCGCTCTCTGGTTCCTTGGAGTGATAGCCGAGCATGGAGGAAAGGAATATCTCTACGACCTCACGGTGCACCAGACTTTTGGCAGGGCAGTGAACTCTTTCCACCATAATGAGCCAATATATTACTATCTTAAGAATATATGGCTGACCATCTTTCCTTACAGCATTCTAATCTTCCCAGTGCTTTCAGCGGGTCTCCCGAGCCCTCGCAAGATGAAAACAGGAGAGAAGTCGGACGACGAAAAAATATTCCTGATAAGCTTCTGGGGCACTTTTCTGATGCTCTGCATCATTAGCTCGAAGCACATCCTCTACTTGATGCCTCTGGTGCCCTTCGCCATTTACGGTTTCTACCTCATCGTGAAGCGCATGGGATGGCGGAAATGGATGAATATTCTGCTCTCAATCACGGCAGGACTCACCTGCCTTACTGCAGTCGCTCTGATAATAGTTTTCAGAACTGACTCCATCCCTGCCCTGCATAAGATTCTGAGCGGCTATCCTTTCCTTCAGAGCAATTTCACGACTGTGGCTCTAGTCATGATGCTTATCGGCGGCGCCATGTCGCTCATTATTCTGTTCTGGAAGCGGCAATGGCAGAAAAGCATAATCTGGCTGGCCCTAGGGTGGTTGCTGGCAGTCTATTCTGCATCCTTCCAGATGAATCAGATCAATGACATCATAGGCTACGGGAATTTCTGCAAGGCCATTCCTGAGAACACGAACGTGGCTGCAATTAACGTAAGGAGGCCAGAAAACATAGATGTATACATCCACAGGGAGATTGCAAAGGACTACGCCAAAGACACGACCGCTTTCAAGAACGACTTGGCGAATGGGACATTGCAGAAACCTGTGACTCTGATAGTTTCGGACAAGATGCTCCGGAAGGGCTTTCTAGGATGGTGCGAGCAGAACGGTAGCATGATCGACTGTCACGGCCCCTATGCTTTGGTTTTCTTCGGAAATGAGCAGAATGAGGCGCCTCCTGCTTCCGAAAATCCCTCATAAAGACTAACTTTGCCTTGCTAATTTTTTACGGATATGAAAATTCTGGTTACTGGAGCAGCTGGCTTCATTGGTTCCGCATTATGCAGGGCGCTCGCAGAAAGGGGCGACGAGATCGTCGGGCTGGACAATATCAATGAATATTACGACGTGGCGCTGAAATATGGGAGGCTGGAAGCCAACGGGCTGCGCAGGCCTTTCATAGAAGGAGACATCGTAAAGAGCCATGAATATGCTAACTTGCGTTTCGTAAGGATGGACCTCTGCGACAAAGAGGGCATCGATTCGCTTTTCAAGAAGGAAGGCTTCGACAAGGTCATGAACCTGGCGGCTCAGGCAGGCGTGAGATACTCCATCACGAACCCATATTCTTATATTAAAAGCAACATAGAAGGCTTCTTCAACATTCTGGAGGCGTGCAGGAATTTCAAGGTCGGGCATCTGGTTTTCGCTTCCTCAAGTTCGATTTATGGCGACCAGAAAGAAGTCCCGTTCAGGGAGGATTTCAAGACCGACTCCCCCGTCAGCCTTTACGCTGCCACCAAGAAATCTAATGAGCTGCTGGCATATTCCTACACCCATCTTTATGGTTTCTCAGCAATAGGGCTGCGCTATTTCACCGTGTATGGTCCTTGGGGCAGGCCGGACATGTCGCCTATGCTGTTTGCCACGGCAATCTGCAAGGGAGAGCCCATCAAGGTGTTCAACAACGGGAACATGATGAGGGACTTCACCTACATCTCCGACATTGTCAGCGGCACCATAAAGGCTATTGATTACGAACCGGACAGGGTGGCATCCAATGAGGCCGGATTTTTCAAGGCATATAACATCGGCTGCTCTAATCCGGTCAGGCTCATGGATTTCATCAGCGAGATAGAATCTGCGATGGGCAAGCCTGCCGAGAAGATATTCCTGCCAATGCAGCCCGGGGACGTGCTTCAAACCTATGCAGACACTTCCGCCCTCGAGCATGACCTTGGCTACAAGCCATCCGTGACACTTCACGAAGGCATAGGCCGGTTCATAGAATGGTTCAGATCCGACCGCAATCCCCTCAGGCCATAATCTTAAAATTGCTGGTGCCATCCAACTTCGAGCACGGCACGGAGTTTTATGCCGAGCAGCTCTGCATCACCTTCAACTACCTGAATAAAATCGTAAAACAAGTACTGGGGACATCTACCAAGGCATATATCCTGCAGCGACGCATGCAGGAAGCCTGCCGACAGCTGCAATACACCACGCTCTCCGTGGAGGGGATTGCCGAGGAGCTGGCTTACAAGGGTGCCACCTATTTCGTGCGTGCTTTTGGCAAGACTATGGGGACGACACCATTAGCAGATCGCGACGCAAAGGCAAAGAGTCCCGGAAAGTAACATTCATGTCCTGTATATTTCTTGGAACAACAGTCGAATAGCCGTACTTTTGCATCGTAAAAAAATTAGAACAACAATTTAAAAAGAAAGGATACAAAGATGAACAACAAAGACAAGACACAGGAGATCATCATCCGTGGTGCAAATGTACATAATCTGAAGAACATAGATGTCAATGTCCCGTT
Organism: uncultured Bacteroidales bacterium; assembly: GCA_900316045.1. Classification (GTDB taxonomy): domain Bacteria; phylum Bacteroidota; class Bacteroidia; order Bacteroidales; family UBA932; genus Cryptobacteroides. Next base: position 6,313 of record ONBM01000020.1, read on the forward strand.
GGGCAAAATAGTGGCAATTGCTGGCGTGTCGGGCTCAGGAAAGTCCTCATTGGCACTGGGCACGCTCTATGCCGAAGGGTCGCGTCGCTATCTGGAGGCTCTTTCGACCTACACGCGTCGACGGATTACGCAGGCGGCGCGTGCCAATGTGACGGAAATTCATCACGTACCCTCTGCACTAGCCTTGCACCAGCGCCCAGTTGTGCCTGGCGTGCGCAGTACTTTCGGCACGTCGTCCGAATTGCTCAATTCACTTCGACTGATGTTCTCGCGTCTTGGCAGTCATTGCTGTCCCAATGGGCACCCCTGCCCGCCCAGCATGAATGTCGCATTGATGATGCCTATCAAGTGTCCTGTCTGCGGTGAGGAGTTCTATGGGCCCGGAGCAGAGGCGATGGCGTTCAATTCAGACGGAGCATGCCCAACTTGCCAGGGCACGGGCATCGTACGAGAGATTGACGACAGCACGCTCGTGCCAGACGAGCGTCTTTCTATTCAGGACGGTGCCGTGCTGCCTTGGAAACTGTTCGGTTTCGTAGCTATGCCACAAACCGTTGCTGAGTTGGGAGTTCGAATTGACGTGCCGTTTTCGGAACTCACGGAGGAAGAGCGTCGCATCGTCTTCGAAGGCGAGGAAACCAAGCGAATGATAGCATATCACTCGAAAAATGGAAAGGTATTCGAGCTCAACTGCGTCTACATCAATGCCCATCGTGCGGTGGAACAGGCGTTGAAAAATGCTGACTCGGAGAAGGGGCTGGACAAAGTACGCAAGTTCCTGCATGAGGCGACCTGCCCAGATTGCCACGGCACCAGGCTCAGCGCACAGGTGCGCTCGACGACCCTTGCGGGGAAGAACCTTGCAGAAGCTACCGCCATGACACTCGACGAACTGCTCCCTTGGGTACATGACGTGCCGGACACTTTGCCCGAGGCCATGCGCCCGATGGCTCGCAACATCATCGAGTCGTTCCTCGACAACGCCAAGCGGCTCAAGGACTTGGGATTGGGCTATCTGTCGCTCGACCGTGCGAGCAACACGCTCTCTACCGGAGAGCGCCAACGGGTGCAGTTAGCACGTGCCGTTCGCAACGAGACCACGGGCGTCCTCTATGTGCTTGATGAACCGAGCATCGGCCTTCATCCATCCAATATTGACGGACTGATGGAGGTGGTGGACAGTCTGATTGCCGATGGCAACAGCGTAGTTATGGTGGATCACGATGTGCGGGTGTTGCGTCGTGCTGACCACATGATAGAAATGGGGCCAATGGCCGGAAGTAAAGGAGGGACTATCATCGCCCAAGGTACTGTAGACGAAGTCTCTAATACAAAGGGCTCTGTCATAGCGCCATTCCTCACCGGCAAGGCCGATGTCCTTTGCCGTCAGCGCACCAATCGCGAGCAGATGTTCGATTTGGGACGCATCCACCTTTCCACATCGCCCCTCCATACCGTCCACGCACTCGATGTATCTTTCCCTAAGGGGCGTCTCATCACCGTTACAGGTGTGTCCGGTTCGGGCAAGACCACCATGATACTGGAATGTCTGATACCTGCCATAACGGCACTGTGCGCAGGAAGACATCTGCCATCTTGCGTGAAGAGCATAGAAGCCGACGGTATCAGTCGCATCAACCTCATAGACGCTTCGCCCATCGGTGACAATGTGCGTTCTACTGTTGCCACTTACAGCGGAGTGTTGGACGACCTGCGACGACTCTTTGCCACCACGCCGGCAGCGAAATACAAGAGTCTCAAGCCAGGGGCTTTCTCATATAACACCGGTTCCTTGCGCTGCCCTACGTGCGATGGCACAGGCCAGATTTCACTCGATGTTCAGTTTCTGCCTGATGTGACCATATCGTGTCCCGATTGTGACGGCAAGCGCTATTCAGCCGAAGCTGCCGAAGTTGTCTGGACGCCCAAGGGCGCAAACCATTCCTATTCGCTGCCCGACCTGCTCGCCATGACGGTGAGCGATGTGCGCGAACTGTTCAGGGACAACAAGAAAATAGGAGGAGAGTTACAGATACTCGAAGACCTCGGCCTGGGCTATCTCACGCTGGGCGAGGGAACGCCTGCTCTCTCCGGAGGGGAGGCTCAGCGACTGAAACTGGCCAGCGAGATGGGCAGGACGCAGGAGGATTCCGTGTTTGTGTTCGACGAACCGACCATTGGTCTCCATCCGCTTGATGTGCAGGTATTGCTGGGCGTTTTCAGTCATCTAGTGGATAATGGGGCTACGGTCATTGTCATCGAGCACGACCTCGATGTCATTGCCAACTCTGACTACCTCATTGACATGGGGCCTGGTGGAGGTTACCAGGGCGGGCGCATCGTTGCCCAAGGCACTCCCGAGGAGTTAGCCTCCAACCCATCAAGCCTCACGGGCAAATATCTGAAAGAAAAAGTGATACAGGGATAATACGACTTGCATCCATGCAAATGTAGTTTACATCATTAAAGACAAGGCTCACGACTGCAGACTCTTTAGATTGCCGTCACCATCCAACTACGAGCCCGGACGGGAAAAGGGCAGGTGCATATTCACAATCATATTCTTTAACACATGGTTTTGGACTTGGCCCGTAATGTGGCTACCTTTGCATTATGGAGATAATTATCAGGAATGCAGTATCCTCGGACTCTGAATTCATCGCCTGGACGGTGATGACGGCCATCGGAGCCGAGTTGGACGGCCTGGACCGGGCGCTGCCTATGTGCCAGGCAGAAGACACCCTATATTCATGGAAAAACGCACGCATCGCTGTCACGGAAGATGGCACAGTTGCCGGCTGCCTGATTTCGTACCCTGGAGAAATCTACGAGCGGCTTCGCGACAGAACTTGGAAACGTTTCTTGGGCAACGCTGAGGAGAAAATCGCGCGTCAAAAATTCGAGAGCGAAACATTCCCGGGAGAATATTACCTGGATTCGCTCGCCGTAAAACCTGAATGCAGACGGCACGGCATAGCACGGCTGCTGATGAGAGACGGAATCGCAAAAGGCTGCGCCCTAGGGTTCAGGCGAATCACGCTAATCGCAAAGTCGGCTTCGCCTGCCTTGCTCGCATATTACGGCGGCATGGGCTTCGTAGCTGAAAACCGTATGACATTCTTCGGCGAAGACTATACCAGGATGGCATGGAAAGATGCCAAGGGTGGTCAATGACACGTGTTCTGAGCCCTTTGAATTTTATCTTCAAAGGATGCTCATTGCGATATGCGCACAGGCCTCGGCATCGGCAAGCGCATGGTGATGGTTCTCTAGCTTATATCCGCAAACAGCAGCGACCGTCTGAAGCTGGTGATTGGGCAAGGCATTTCCGAAGTGCTTACGAGATGCAGCGAGGGTGTCGTAGAACTCATAGTCAGGGTAATCCATCTGATACACCTTGAAGACTTCCTTGAGGCAACCTTCATCGAACGGGCTGTTGTGCGCCACAAGTGGCAGTCCTGCTATTTTAGGTTCTATCTGATGCCACACTTCGGGGAATACAGGTGCATTTTCCGTGTCCTCTTCGCTTAACCCATGAACCTGCTGGCAGAACCATTGATAGTACTCTGGCTCTGGATGAATCAGGCTGTAGAATGAGTCCACGATCTCGCCATTGCGCACGATTACCACTCCCACGCTGCACACGCTGCAACGGCATTCATTTGCCGTCTCAAAATCTATTGCAGCGAAATCTTTCATAGACCATATTTTTTTTGCCATAGCGACCACATCATCCATTTCCTCAATGCAATAAGCATTTGAATATATTGACAATAGTTATCAGAGTGGCAAATTTAGTCAAAAATTGCGGGAATATGCCTACCTTAGCAGACAATGTCTGCCAGAAGTTTCATGATGAACGAGCTTGTCTCAGGCCTGCCTGTGAGCGGCATCGCATCCCAAGTCAATGCGATGCTTGCGGAACACGGGCGCCTTGTGATGACCGCTCCTCCGGGAGCAGGGAAATCCACCGTGCTGCCCCTTACAGTGCTTTCCTCAATAAGAGACGGAAAAATCCTGATGCTTGAGCCAAGACGCCTTGCCGCCCGCCAAGTCGCAGAAAGGATGGCATCGCTTATTGGAGAGCCTGTCGGAGAGACCGTAGGGTACAGCATGCGTTTCGAGAGGAAAGTTTCGCCGCGCACTCGAGTGGAAGTGGTTACCGAAGGCATTATGACCAGAATCCTAGTCTCGGATCCCACCCTTGAAGGCATCAGCGTCGTAATCTTCGACGAGTTCCACGAACGCAGCCTCACGAGCGACCTGGCTCTTGCCTTAATTAGAGAATCACAGAGACTCATCCGCCCAGACCTGAGAATCCTCATAATGTCGGCGACCATCGATTCCGAAGGAATATGCAAGGCGCTGGACGCACCATCAATCTCATGCGAGGGCCGCATGTTCCCTGTCGAAGTCGTGCATCCCAGCTGTGAGGCTACTGCATTGAACTGCGCCGATGCCGTCGCACACATAGTCCGGCAGGCTCACCGAGAACAGGAAGGGGACATCCTTGCATTCCTCCCTGGCGAGGGAGAAATCCGGAAATGCCAGGAACTTCTGGGCAACGCTCTTGGGAGCACCTCCGTCTGTCCTCTTTTCGGATACCTTCCTCCTGCGGAGCAGCGGCAGGCAATCGCTCCCAGCACTCCCGGAAAGAGAAAAGTCGTCCTTGCAACTCCAATAGCAGAGACATCACTCACAATAGAAGGAGTGAGGATCGTGGTGGATTCTGGGCTCTACCGGAAGCTGGTCTTCAATCCGCAGACCTCGCTCAGCCGCCTGGAGACCTTTCGGATCAGCATGGACATGGCGAATCAACGCACGGGGCGAGCCGGACGCATAGCTCCAGGAATATGCTACAGGCTCTGGTCGGCTGCCACGGAAAGGAATATGGCAGCGTGCCGCATCCCCGAAATCCTTGATGCGGACTTGAGCTCGATGGCGCTCGACACCCTTGCATGGGGCGAATCTTCCCCCGAAGCTCTCCCGTGGCTTACCCCGCCTCCGGAATATCACCTGAGGCAGGCGATGGAACTTCTATATTCCCTCGGCGCTGCAGTAAACATGAACGGGCAAGCAAGCATTACCGCTCACGGCAGAGCAATGGCTGCGCTACCCTGCCATCCGCGAATCGCCCAGATTCTTCTTGCCGCCTCTGCTCCAGAAAAGAAAGCCCTTGCTACCGACATTGCCGCTTTGCTTGAGGAAAAGGATCCCCTTGCAGCGACGGCAGACACTGCCGACATCTACGACCGGCTCCTGTCTCTCCGCTCCGCTCGTTCTGGCAGGATGTGGCATCGCATGGAAATGATCGCCGGACAATACCGCAGGATTATCAAAGCGCCTCTAGACAATGGCACTCCGGATCCGTTCGAAACCGGGGACTTGATTTCCGCTGCATATCCGGAAAGGATCGGCAAATCTCTTCCTGAAGGACACGGTCGTTTCCTGCTTGCTTCCGGAGACATCGCCAGCCTGGATATCAGCGACCCTCTTGCCAGAGAGGATTTTCTGGCTGTAGCCAGCGTGAACATCAAGGCAGGTGCTGACGGCAGGATATTCCTTGCCTCAAGGCTGGACCCCAAGGATGTCATTCCTCGCTCACGGGAGGTCGAAAACATCTCATGGGATTCCAAAATCGGCACAGTCGTAGCGCGAAGGGAATGGAGGGTCGGGCACCTGCTCCTGGATTCAAGACCCATAAACGAGGAAATCAGGGACAAGGTCGTAAAAGTTATCTGCGAGGCTGCCGTCAAGGAAGGAACAGGAATGCTGGATTTTTCCTCTGAAGTCGGGAACCTTCAGCGCCGCATAGCTGCAGTAGCCTCATGGCATCCTGAACTCATGCTTCCGGACCTTTCCACCGAAACCTTTCTTCGGAGGGCTCCGCAGTGGATGCCGCTATTCATAGGCAAAGCAACCTCCAGGGCTGAACTAAGAAAAATCAACCTTTGCGAAGTCATGTGGAGCCTTCTAGACTACGAACAGCAAAAAGAAGTTGACCGTCTCGCGCCCTCGCATATTCAGGCGCCGACAGGAAGCCGCATCAGGGTGGAATATCGCCTAGGCGCAGAGGCACCCGTCTTGCGCGTGAGGCTACAGGAGTGTTTTGGCATGACCGACACGCCAAAGGTCGATGACGGGAAGCGCCCAGTCCTGATGGAACTCCTTTCCCCAGGCTTCAAGCCAGTCCAGCTGACTTCCGACCTTAGAAGCTTCTGGGAAGGAGCCTACTTCGAGGTCCGGAAGGAACTCCGTCGCCGCTATCCCAAGCACTCATGGCCGGACAACCCGCTGGATGCACCAGCTGTCCGGGGGACAGGGAAGAGACATATTTAAATATTTTCCATCGGAAAATTTTGTAATTAATTTTTATTGCGTATATTTGCAAAGTTTTCCAATGGAAAATAAATAAAATTAAGCTTAATATAATATGAGAACAAAATTATTAATCTTGTCCGCCGCGGCACTGATAATCGCCGGATGCAACGCCTCTGCAAACAATCAGCAGAAACAGTCCGATAATGACCAGCAGGCCCAGACGGCTCAGGACGCTAAAAAGGAGACAAAGAAAATGAAAGTTCAAGAATTGAATGTAGCTGATTTCAAGCAGAAAGTAATGGATTACGATAAGCACCCGAATGAGTGGGCATTCGCCGGGGACAAGCCAGCCGTGATAGATTTCTATGCCACGTGGTGCGGACCGTGCAAGGCCACGGCTCCGAACATAGAGAAGCTCGCCGAAACCTATGCAGGCAAGCTGGATGTCTACAAGGTGGACGTCGACAAAGAGCCAGAGCTTGCAGGTCTGTTCGGAATACGTTCTATTCCTACGATTCTCTTCATCCCTATGACTGGGGATCCATCCATTCAGGTCGGTGCGATGAGTTACGCCCAGCTGAACGACGTTGTGAGCAAAATAATGAAATGACGCAATGGACACTCATTGCATTTGTGAGATCCGCAGAATCTATAGAGCTATAGGAGCTTTCGAGGCAGAACTCGAGAAGCTCCTTGGCCTTAATATCAATGAGGCAATGCTACTCTGTCTCCTGTCCGAGAAAAAACATCTGGCGGCTGGAAACATATCGGCAGAGCTAGGCCTGACATGCTCCAATGCATCGAAAGTGATTGCCTCGATGGAAAAATCAGGGCTCGTCCTAAGGAAAACCTCCAAGCAGGACGGCCGCAGCATGACATTCAGCCTCAGCAAGAAAGGCACAGCCCTGCTGGATAAGGTGCATTGCGATAGCATTCAGGTTCCGGACGAATTGCAAAGGTTTGTTTCCAACGATTCGAATATCTTCAAGTAAATTCACGCCATCTCCTTCGGAATAGCTATTTCGGCAAAATATTCCTACATTTGCTTCTACAATAACACGCTTCTAGGATGTTTAAGATTTTAACGAAAAAAATGCTGACGCATAACGTCTGCGAGATGGATGTGTCAGCTCCACGAATAGCGAAAGCCGCAAAGCCAGGACAGTTCCTGATTGTGCGAGTGGACGAGAAAGGCGAACGCATCCCGCTGACTATCAGCGATTACGACAGAGAGAAAGGCACAGTCACGATTGTTACTCAAGAAATAGGCGCTTCCACGAAGGCGCTGGTTGCAAAAGAGGCAGGCGACTATTTCGCCGATGTGGTAGGACCTCTCGGGAATCCATCCGAATTCGTGGGCAGAAGCGACGAAGAGCTGCGGGGGCGGCGCTACATATTCATAGCAGGCGGAGTTGGAACTGCTCCGGTATATCCTCAGGCGAAATGGCTGCACGAAAGGGGCGTCGCCGTGGATGTGATCATCGGCGCAAGAAACAAAGACTTATTCATATTCACAGATAGAATTGCCGCAGCTTGCGACAACCTTTATCTCTGCACGGACGATGGCTCGGCAGGGTTCAAGGGCGTTGGCACTGCCATGCTGGAAAAGCTTGTGGCAGAGGGGCATGAATACACCAAGGCCGTCGCCATAGGACCTATGATAATGATGAAGTTCGCGACTGTGGCCTGCAAGAAGCTAGGCATTCCTATTGACGTGAGCCTCAATACTTTAATGGTCGATGGCACCGGAATGTGCGGTGCCTGCAGGGTCACTGTCGACGGGAAGACGAGGTTCGCCTGCGTGGACGGGCCTGAATTCAATGGATATGACGTCGATTTCGATGAGGCTTTGAGGAGGCTTGGGCAATACAAGAGCGAAGAAGCCGGCGCTAAGGCAAAAATAGGAATATAATCATGGCTGAAAGAATATCTCGTACTCCCGTCAGGGAGCAGGACCCGAAAATCAGGGCTCATAATTTCGATGAAGTCTGCTATGGCTTCAATGCTGAAGAAGCGGCTCGTGAGGCTTCCAGATGCCTCCATTGCAAGAATCCTCGATGCGTGGGCGCATGCCCCGTAGAAATCAAGATTCCTGAATTCATAGCGAAAATCGTTGCCGGAGATGTTTCTGGCGCCGCTGCAGTGATAGCCGAAGACTCTTCCCTGCCAGCAGTCTGCGGCCGCGTATGCCCGCAGGAGACTCAGTGCGAAGGCAGCTGCATCCTGGGCATCAAAGGCGAGCCGGTCGCCATCGGCAAGCTTGAACGCTACGTCGCAGACAATGCGCCAGAGTCCAAGCCAGAGATTGCTCCAAAGAACGGCCATAAAGTAGCAATCATCGGCAGCGGTCCTTCAGGACTAGCCTGCGCCTCGGATCTTGCCAAGATGGGATACGACGTGACCATATTCGAAGCCTTGCATAAGGCTGGTGGCGTTCTTGAATATGGAATACCGGAGTTCCGTCTGCCGAAAGAGACAGTGCTTCGCAGGGAAATCGATGAGGTGAAAGCTCTCGGAGTGAAGATAGAGACCGACGTTATAGTCGGCAGGACGGTCACTATCGACAGCCTGATGGACAACGAAGGCTTCGAGGCGGTTTTCGTAGGAACAGGAGCCGGACTGCCTAGGTTCATGAATATTCCGGGAGAAAATTTGAACGGGGTTTTCTCTGCCAATGAATTCCTCACTCGCAACAATCTGATGATGGCCTTCAGGGATGATTACCAGACGCCTATCCATGCTGGCAAGAAATGCATAGTGGTCGGAGGCGGCAACGTGGCGATGGACTCTGCCAGGACTGCGTTACGTCTTGGAGCGGAAACTAACATAGTTTACAGGCGCACCGAAGTCGAACTGCCGGCTCGCCGCGAGGAGGTCGAGCACGCCAAAGAGGAAGGCATAGAATTCCGAATGCTCACAAATCCGGTGGAGATTCTGGGCGATGAGAACGGATGGGTTCGTGCCGTGAGATGCATCCGCATGGAACTTGGCGAACCAGACGAAAGCGGTCGCCGCTCCCCTATCCCGATTCCAGGCTCCGAGTTCGAGATACCTGCCCAGACCGTGATCATGGCTCTCGGCACATCCCCTAATCCATTGATCGTAAAGACCACAGATGGTCTCACAGCTACCCGCAAGGGTGGAATCGAGGCGGACTCTGAGGGCAAGACCTCCAGGCCTGGAATATTCGCAGGTGGCGATGCCGTCACAGGCGCAGCCACCGTGATTCTCGCCATGGGCGCCGGTCGCAAAGCCGCCAAAGCCATCGACGAATATATTCACGATAAATAATAATGCTTCTGTTTCTCCTGGCGGCCATCGGGCCAGCACTCCTACTGCTGTGGTACGTGTACAGCAAAGACACTAATCCAGAGCCGACTAGCCTTCTTTTAAAAGGCTTCTGCTTCGGCGGCCTTTCGGCGCTTCTTTCGACTCTCATCTCCGAGCCGCTGCTGAACATGGGATTCTACACGTCCAATCCGACAAACATCGTAGAATCTTTCAAGATAGCTTTTTTCGGAGCGGCAATTCCGGAAGAGACTGCAAAGCTATTCATGCTATGGCTGCTGCTCAGGCATTGCAAAGAATTTGACGAAAGCTATGACGGAATAGTCTATGCCGCAGCCGTGGGCCTAGGCTTCGCCGCATTCGAGAACGTGCTGTACCTGGTAGGTGCAGGTGCAGACTGGGTGGATGTTGCCGTGCAAAGAGCTCTGCTTGCAATCCCGGGCCATTTCGGATTCGCAGTTGCCATGGGATATTACTACTCCCTTAATCACTTCAAAGGATCCAGAGCGCCGAAAGGAACGAAAATCAAAATCTGGCTCGTTCCAGTGCTTCTGCACGGAATCTATGACACCCTCTGTTTCATGAGCGATGTTCTCGCCCCAGGCTGGTCGGTGCTCATCACCATTGCGCTTATCTACTTCTGCATCAAGATGTTCAATGTCACAAGAAGGCGGATTCAGAGAGAATCTGAGCATAATGAATATCTCGGATCGGGCTTCGGCATCTCTCGGAATGGATACGATGTCAACCAGGACTGGACTGACCGCCCCGATGACCAGGAGGAACAAGATGACGATGCCGGAGAAGGCTTTATTTAAGCAGCTAATATATAAGGCAAAGCTTCTTTGCGTTTTGCATCAAGCATATTTTTGGCTATATTCGTACAAACAAATTTCAAATGATTCAGATTTCTACTTCTAAGGCGCCGGCGGCCATCGGGCCGTATAGCCAGGCAATCGAGCACAATGGTTTCATCTATGTTTCGGGGCAGCTGCCAATAGATCCCGCCACAGGGGCATTCCCTGAGGGCGGAATCAAGGCACAGACCGAGCAGTCGATCAAGAATCTCCAGGCAATCTTGGAAGAGGGCGGGAGCAGCCTTGGCAAGGTGTTGAAAACCACGGTGTTTCTTGCTGACATGGGCGACTTCGGCGCCATGAATGAAGTATATTCAGAATATTTTAAAGCTCCTTTCCCAGCACGCTGCGCCTTCGCAGTGAAGGCCCTCCCTAAGGATGCAATGGTTGAAATCGAATGCGTCGCCGCGCTTTAATATGTCTGATTCAACGCCTATAGTCATTACCTCGCTGCTGATTCCTTTCCTTGGCACGGCCTTGGGTTCGGCCTTCGTGTTCGTAATGAGGAAAGAGATAAGCCAGAATGTCCAGAAAGGGCTTATGGGCTTCGCATCAGGAATCATGATAGCGGCATCGGTTTGGTCTCTGCTGATTCCGAGCATGGAAATGTGCGCAGACAGAGGCAAGATGGCTGTGATGCCAGCCACGATAGGCTTGCTGGCCGGCTTCGCAGTCCTGCTCCTCATAGACTATATAACCCCTCACCTTCATCCGGATGGCGTTGAAGAGGGTCCTAAGAGCCACCTTTCGAAAACGGCTATGCTGACTCTGGCCGTGACGATGCACAATTTTCCAGAAGGAATGGCCGTGGGCGCCGCTGTCGGAGGGTTCATTTCCGGATCTGCGAATATATCAATGGCTGCCGCCGTGACGCTGGCTCTGGGAATAGCAATCCAAAATGTTCCGGAAGGCGCAATCATTTCCATGCCGATGCGTGCCGCAGGGAATTCCAGGAGAAAATCTTTCGCTATCGGCAGCCTTAGCGGCATCGTTGAACCAATCGGAGCTGCTTTGGTAATTTTGCTGACCAGCATAACAGTCCCTATCCTTCCATATGTTCTGGCTTTTGCCGCAGGCGCAATGCTCTACGTCGTCTTTGACGAACTCATCCCCGAAGCCGCCGAAGGAGGCCACTCCAACATCGGCATCCTCGGATTCGCCATTGGCTTCGCGCTGATGATGATTCTTGATGTCGTAATGGGCTAAGAATTTACAGGCTTCTAAGCCGGTCGCCTGTAATCCACTCGGTGCGATGCTGTCTACAGCTCAACTGCATTCAGCTGGGCAAGAGCGTGGCGGTAGTCGCGCTCGGTGGAGAGGGTCTGTTCGAGTGCCTCGTAGTACTGGTCTATCTCCACGAGATATTCAACCATCGAAATTTCGCCTTTTGACTGTGCCTCAAGCAGGAAATTCCTGTTGTCGGCCTCGGTAAGCGCCTGACGCATCATCTCGGAGTTTGCCTTAAGGCTGGCCGCTTCGGCATACTGGCTCTGGAGCGTGTAGTAGAATTGCTGCTCGACAGCCGTCTGGCGGGATTGGGCTGCAGTCAGGCGTGCTTTGGACTGCTTCACTTTATTGCCATTAGTCCATAGAGGGATGCTGACTCCTAATGTGAGTCCTCTGTACTTATCCGCTTTGGCGATTTCGCTCATATATCCGACCGACAGCTCTGGAATCCATGAAGTTTTGTCGATTGAAAGTTGCTTCTTGTCCACCTCTGCCGCCTTCCTGACGTACTGGATTGAAGGACTTTTTTCGGAAGCCGTTTGGAACCATGCCTCGAAATCGGCCGGCAAGTCCTCTCCAAGTTCGTAGTAGGTGGCATTGAAGCCTATCGGGTTACCGCCATTCATGCTCCGTAGCTCGGACAGAAGTCTCTTTCGCTCGACCTCTGCCCTGGAAAACTTGCCCTGCACGCTTGTCAGATGCACCTTGGCCTTGTTGAGGTCCATTACGTTTGCGTCTCCGACTTTTATTTTCTTTTCGAATGAGCTTACTTGGCTCTTTGCCTGTTCCAAATGAGTGAAAAGCTCTTTCACTAGAGCATTGTAATAAACGAGGTCAATGCAGTTTTGTTTTGCCGCAAGCAGTATGTTCTGCCTCTCGGCTTTGTATTTCAAGTATGCCAGCTCGCCTTTGCCCTTCACCCATGAATGCTTCATGCCGGAGATGGTCGGAAAGTCGAAAGACTGGGTGACTCTCACGTCGTGACGGTTCCCGATGCCGTTCGCCCCCCAGAGGTAATTGAATTCCACCTCAGGGTCAGGCAGGAACGCCTCGCCTTTATTTGTCAGCTTTTCGGCTTCCATTTCCGCTTGTGCGGCTTTCAATGAAGGATTGTTCTTCTCAATGCTGTCCAGTACTTCCTGAATGTGCATCGGAATTATGGGGAGATCTTTCGGAACCTCTTTTATGGAATATTGAGCAAGGGCGGCGGGTGCCAGGATAATCACTCCGAGGGTGCAAGCCAAGACAGAGCGGAATGCAGGGCATTCTAATATTTTTGTCAACATATTCATGAAAAATTAAATTTCAGGAGCGGAAGCCTTTTTCTTGGTGATAATATACATTATCGGAATGACGAAACCGTTTAGGACGGTGGATGTTAACAGTCCGCCGAGAATGACTTTCGCCATCGGGGACTGGATCTCGTTGCCAGGCAGGTCTCCGCCGATGGCAAGCGGCAGCAGTGCCAAGGCAGACGTGATAGCAGTCATCAGGATAGGGTTCAGCCGGTCCAGGGAGCCAGTCATCACTGCGTCAATCTTCGAAGTTCCCCGGCTGGTGAGCACGTTGTACCTGTCAATCAGCAGCATTCCATTGCGGGTCGCGATGCCGAACAGTGAGATGAACCCGATGATGGCCGGAATGGATAGGATGCCGTCGGTGAAATAGATGGAAATGATGCCACCGATGAGGGCGAGCGGCAGATTCAGCAGCACCACAAGAGTCTGCATCATGTTCTTGAATTCACCGAACAGAAGCATGCATATTATAAATATGCTGAATAAGCTTACGAGGGCTATCGTCTTCGAGGCCCTCTGTTCGCTCTCGAACTGGCCGCCATATTCAATATGGTAACCCTCAGGCAATTGAACCTCTTGCGCGATGGCCTCTTTGATTGCCGCCACTGCCTTAGTCAACTCGCCGCCTGTGGCATTGCACGAAACCACCAGCTTGCGGTTCACATTTTCCCTGTTGATTGTGTTCGGGCCCGCCGAAGAAACTATGTCGGCGACATAGCTTAGCGGAACTTTCTTGCCGTCGGAAGCATCCAAAGTCAGGTCCGCAAGCCTCTCGATCGACGACTTTGCATCGTCGGAAACTTTCAGCGTCAGGTCGAACGAGCGGTTCCCCTCGTAAACCTGCGAGACGACCTGCCCCTCCAACATTGTTGAAATGGCCTCAGAGAACTCTGGAAGCGAGATCCCGTAACGAGAGAGCATCTCCCTGTCCGGCACGATGTTAAGCTGCGGCCTCTCGACCTGTTGCTCCACGTTTATGTCTGTAATCTCGGGAATGGCTGAAATAGCAGTCTTTATCTGAGAGCCCAGAGAGTGCATCTTGCCTAAATCCGTTCCGAAAACCTTGATTGCTATGTTGGACTTGCTTCCTGACAGCATCTCATCGATTCTGTGCGCAATAGGCCCAAGGATTTCAATGTTCACCCCTGGAAGCATGGAAAGTTTCTGTCGTACTTCAGCCACGAATTCTGCTTTGGACCTCTTCCCTAGTTCGAACGGGCAGTCATATTCCGAAGTATTCACGCCGAAAGAATGTTCCGCCAGCTCAGCGCGACCGGTCTTCCTTCCAACGGTCTTGATTTCAGGTATGCTCAGCAGGATTTCCTCAGCCTGATGGCCTAGCGCATCGGATTCGTCCAGAGATATCCCTGGAACGGTGCTAATCGCTACCGTCAGCGAACCCTCGTTGAACGCAGGTAAGAAGCTGCGGCCAATCGAGAAGAACATAACCAGCGCGATTACCAGCAATGCTGCCACAGGCATCAGAATAGCAGCCTTATGGTTCAGAGACCATTTCAGGGCCTTCTCGTAATATTTTTTCAGCCATATCACAAGGCCAGGTTCCTTTCCGCTGCGATCGCTATTGGCATTTCCAAGCAGGTAGGAACTCAGCACCGGAGTCACGGTAAGAGCCACTAGGGTTGAAGCAAACAAGGAAATTATGAACGTGATGCCCAGAGGCTTCAGCATCCTGCCTTCCATTCCCGAAAGGAAGAAAAGCGGCAGGAAACTCGCTACTATTATGAGAGTGGAGTTCAGCATCGGCATTCTGACTTCCTTAGAGGCTTCATAGACCACTCGCAGGGTACTCTGCTGCTCTTCGGTGGGTTTCTGTCGGTTTTGACGCAATCGCTTGAACACATTCTCCACGTCCACGATTGAGTCATCCACCAGCGAGCCAATCGCTATTGCGATGCCGCCGAGGCTCATCGTGTTGATTGTGAGCCCCATCCACCTTATCGCAAGCAATGCGATCACGATGGAAAGCGGAATGGAAATCAGAGAAATGATCGTGGTTCTCCAGTTCATCAGGAATATGAACAATACAATGACGACGAAGATGCCTCCTTCAATCAGCGATTTTTTCACGTTGTCGATGGAATTGCGGATGAACTTCGACTGGCGGAAAATCTCCGAATTGACCTTCACGTCAGCCGGCATATTCACTTGCAGTTCGCTCAGGGCGGATTCAAGCTTTGTGTCCAGCTGCAAAGTATTAACGTTAGGCTGCTTGGTTACGGTCAGAACGATCGCCGGCTTCCCATCGTTGGAAGCAACGCCCAGGCGAGGGGTCTTAGGACCTATTTTTATGTCAGCGATTGCATCCAGGGTGATTGGCTTCCCGCTCCCGGTCGTCTTCACTACAGCTTTTTTCATATCCTCTATGTCGTTGGTGGAAAGGACCCCCCTGACGATATATTCATTGCCATATTCATAAAGGATTCCTCCTGAAGCATTCTGATTCATGCCTTTGACGGCATAGATCACCTCGTCCAGGGACACTCCGTAGCGGCGCATCTTGCCAGGGTTCATCAATATCTGATACTCCTTTATGTCGCCGCCAATGACCGACACCTGCGCCACTCCGCCCGTCGAGAGCAGCCTCGGCCTGATGGTCCAATCAGCAATGGTCCGCAAGTCCTGCATCGAGGTCGTGTCGGCAGTGAGCCCTATTATCATCATCTCTCCCAAAATCGAAGACTGCGGCCCAAGAGTAGGTTTCCCGACATTTTCCGGCAATTCATCGCCGACCATCGCGATTTTCTCCGACACTACCTGCCTCGCCTTGTATATGTCCGTGCCCCAGTCGAATTCCACATTCACGGTGGAGAATCCGGTGGAAGATGCCGAACGCACTCTCCGCACGTTGGTCGCACCGTTCAGGGCTGTCTCGATCGGGAAGGTAACCAGTCTTTCAACTTCCTCAGGGGCCATTCCAGAGGCCTCTGTCATCACGACGACTGTCGGAGCATTGAGGTCCGGAAACACATCCACCTCCATGTGCATGGTGGAATATACGCCCGCAATTAGCAGCAGTAGCGCTATCACTAAGATTATCAAGCGGTTGTTGAGGGAACCACGGATGATTCCATTGAGCAGTCCGCTTTCTCGGTTCAACTGTTCCATAGGCCTAGTGATTGTGGTTATGGCCCGCCGGCGCTGCGCTGATGGAAGCAAGCTTGACTTTGATGGCACCTTCGGTCACCACCATCTCCCCTTCCCGCAAGCCATCGAGGACAGGCACATTTATGCCGTCAGACTGGCCCAGCGAGACCTCCCGCTTGTCGAAACAGTCTTCGTCCATCTTCACGAACACGTAATGCACGCCCTGGTCCTCGACCACCGCGCTTAGCGGCACCACGATGGCACTGCGTAAAGGCTTTGCTTTCAGGAATATCTCGACGTAGGAGCCTGGGAGGATGTTCCCTCTGTTGTCGAACTCGAAAGTTACTGGAATATAGTAATCGCCGGCGGAGGCTCTTCCATGAGACAGAAGCCTGCCACCAAGGTCTTTCAATGAATATGTCTCATTGCCGTATGATGTCTTGAAAGTGGCATCGGAAATCTGGGCTATTTTATCGTAATATTTTTCCGAGAGGTCAGCCCTCAGCTGCAACTTGCGATTCTGGCTGACCACTGCTATCGCCTGACCTGTCTCGACGTATTCCCCTTGGCGGACCAGAAGGCTTTTGACAAAGCCTCCGATTGGGGAAGAAGCGACTATGCCTTTGTCTGACACCCCTCCCGCCAGAAGAGCCTCGTACTCAGCCTTGGTGTTTTCGTAAGCCATCTTGCTTTGGTCATAGTGACTCTCGCTCACGATATTGTCCTTGAGCAGAGCTTCATCGCGCTCGTATTCTTTCTTTGCAGTCTCGTAGGCGCTTCTGGCTCTGGCAAGCTGGTCGCCTCCGCCAATTTCTTTGGTTGATATGGTAGCGATTTTTCCACCCTTCGGTATTGCCGAACCCTCCGCTATGTTGCTCAGGCTCACGATTCCTGCGCTTGCAGCCACTACTGTCATTTCATCTCCGTTAGCAGAGACTATTTCTCCGCTGGTCGGAATCACTTCGGCGAATTCCTCGAATCTTACCGTGTCGACCCTGACTCCGAGGGCAGCCTGCTTCTGCGGAGTCATCACTATCTCGTCTCCGCCATGGCCCTTCTCCTCATGTTCTCCAGCCTCGTCCCCGTGTTCGTGCGCCTCTGTAGTCCCATGATCGTGTTCTTTGGCTTTATTTCCGCTATTTCCGCACCCCGCCATAACCCCGCAGAGTGCCATCAGAATGTATATTTTTCTCATTGATTTTTAACTTGTGATTATATTGCCGTCATTCAGAACAAACTGTCGCCGTCGTCCTAAACGAACAGCAACAGTCTAGCATGCGATAATCGCCTGCCTTCTAAGCAAGAAACGGAGGCGCATTAGCGCCGGCAGAAGAAAGGACGGGCGCATCCCGCAAAGGAACGGAGCGAGCCTCGAGGGAATCGGCAATGGACGTAGAAACCATTGGCTCTGGAATCGAGGCATTCTGAACCGAATTCGATATGCCGGCACTATTATTTATTAATATGACATATTCATTAATATGCAGACGCTCCGACGGCATGTACTGCTCATGCGCCACGCAATGGCTTTCGTCCTCCTCCTGGTTCGCATCATGATGCTGAGTGTGCTCGTCATCGCAGCACCCATCCAGGCAGCATATCTCCTTGACGAAGCAAACCATGGCCTGGTGGTGGTGATGAGGCATGACGGTGACCATAGTCATCATCGATAAAGCCACAATGATTGGCGCTATTGCTATCTTTCTCAACATCAGTTGCAAATATAGTGATTTTTTGTCTGCAACCGATTTGACGAAAGGAAATTCCGATTGCTTGTTTTGCCACGGCGTAATCATCTGCCACAATGTCAGTTACCCACTGGAGGCATGGGAGTTGCATTTTGGACTATGCCGAGCCAGCCATGAACCTGAGCGTGATGCAGATTCGAGCGTCGTTCGGGATGACTGCGGCGCAGGAGTAATGAATATTCAAGAATAATATACTTGTCAAACATGAAATACGTTGAATTTCCGGAAGATAATGCCGCCAAGAGTGGTGGAGAGGGTAAAGGCAAAAGCGACCAGCAAAATGCGCCCCAAGGCAGCGGAGCTCAGGGTAAAGGGCCATCAGGCAACTGGTTCTGGACGATTCTCTGGACAATCCTGTTCCTCTTCCTCCTGAACGGTCTTTTCTTCCCCGCCGTAAAGGGTAGCAAAGTCGTTGAGACCGACTACGGCCAGTTCGTAAAGGACGTGAACGACAGCCTGGTAAGAGAAGTAGTGATAAAAGACAGCAAGGTCTTTTACAACAAAGGCACGGAAGCCAATGACACGACCTATTTCACAGGCGAGGTCAATGACCCAGAACTGGTGAACAGGCTCGTGGCAGCAGGAAGCCCCAATCCTGACGGCAAAATAAAATTCGTGAAAAAGATAGAGCAGAAGAACTCCCCTATCCTGGATTTCATCCTGTGGTGGATACTCCCAGCCCTCATTTTCTATCTTATCTACGTGTTCATGATGCGTAAAATCGCAAGCCGAGGCGGAGCCGGCGGGGGCTTGGGCAATTTCATGTCTCTGGGCCAGAGCGGGGCCAAGGTCTACGCCGAGGACGACATCAAGACTCGGTTCTCCGACGTTGCAGGACAGGACGAAGCCAAGGAGAGCCTGAAGGAAATGGTGGATTTCTTGCACAATCCTAAAAAATATACCGCATTGGGAGCGAAACTTCCTAAAGGAGCTCTTTTGGTCGGGCCTCCTGGCACAGGCAAGACCCTGATTGCAAGGGCCGTGGCTGGAGAAGCCGGAGTTCCGTTCTTCTCAATGTCCGGTTCCGAGTTCGTGCAGATGTTCGTCGGCATGGGAGCCGCCAAGGTGCGAGACCTCTTCGAGCAGGCAAACAAGAAAGCCCCATGCATCATATTCATAGATGAAATCGATGCCATAGGCAAAAGCCGCGAAGGCAGCCTGAGCACGAATGACGAGCGAGAGCAGACTCTGAATCAGTTACTAACCGAGATGGACGGCTTCGACGCAAACAAAGGCGTGGTGATTCTCGCCGCCACGAACCGCCCTGACAGCCTGGACAAGGCGCTTTTGAGGCCGGGCAGGTTCGACAGGCGCATCCAGATGGAGCTCCCTGACCTCGAAGGCAGGAAAGCCATTCTGAAAGTGCATCTGAAGAATGTCAAGCATGAGGACATAGACCTCGACGTAGTAGCAAGGGCGACAGCAGGCTCTTCAGGAGCCGACATTGCGAATATAGTGAACGAAGCGGCCCTGAGAGCCGTGCGCGAAGGAAAGAAAGCCGTCACCACCGATGACCTTGAGGAGAGCGTGGAAACAGTGATGGCAGGAGAGCAGAGGAAGAACGCCGTCATCTCGCCGGAAGAGAAGAAGATAATCGCCTACCACGAGATCGGGCATGCGATGGTGGCTGCCGTGCAGAACAATTCTGCCCCTGTGCATAAAATCACCATCATACCTAGGACTTCCGGCGCTCTTGGCTACACGATGCAAGTGGACGAGGGCGAGAAATACCTCTACAGTAAGGAATATCTCACCAACCGACTTGCGACGCTGACCGGAGGGAGGGTGGCAGAGGAAGTGATTTGCGGCACATGCACCACGGGCGCATCAAACGACATCGAGCAAGCCACGAAGATGGCGAGGGCTATGGTCATGACCTACGGCATGAGCGAAAGGTTCGGCATGATGGCGCTGCAGACGAGGGGCAACTCCTACCTTGGCGGCGAGGGTCAGCTTGCCTGCTCCGACGAGATTGAGGCGCAGGTTGACGAGGAAGTGAGAAGCATGATCGCCGATGCAAAGGAAAAGGCAAAGCAAATCATCACCAGCCATATAGGCAAAATGCACGAGGCAGCCAACTACCTTCTTGAAAAAGAGACCATCACAGGCGAGGAGTTCATGAATATTTTGAATAGGTAATATGCCAGAAGCAGATAAACCGCTGAAAAGGCTTTATGCCAGGGACTGCGAGAGCAAAAGGATTCCCAAGGAATTGGCGGATCCTTTTCTTGCTTTGAATCACCGTCTAGGCACCACCAGATGCCATTACCTATATGGCTTGTTCCTCAGGAAGGCGACAGCGGAACTCCCAGCAGGCACGCTTGTAGCCGTCGCTGGATTTTCCGGTCCGAGAATATGGCAGAAAGGCGGCTCAACCATTCATTCTTACGAATGGGTGCGGTATGCCTCTGCGCATGGCTTCGGGGTCGATGGCGGCATGGGCAAGCTATTGAAGGCCTTCATAGACGAGATGCATCCAGACGACATCATGAGCTATGCCGATGCCTCTTGGTCCAACGGAGATGCGTACCGCAAGCTCGGCTTTACGGAAGAGCCCCCAAAGACATTCCCGGATGGGAAAGTCAGCCTGAAATTCAGGCTGAAACTCACGTGACCTTTGCATCAACGGCTGCGCAGGGTTGCGTCCGAGACAGTGACAGGCCCCAGCAGACCGCTGTTTCGCAGCGTCGAGCCTTCCGCCGGCCCTGAGATGGTCCATGTCTTGCGGTCAGCCTCCGGGAGCCCGGCATCGTAGGCAAGGCGGTTGAACCAAGTGCTGGTTACGTCTACTCGAAGGACATTCTTCCCGTCCATGACATGATCAGTGATATCCAAGGAATATGGCTCAGTCCACAAAGTCCTCAGCCGGTTCCCATTCAGATAAACCTCAGCGATCATCTCTACATTCCCAAGATTCAAGATGCGCCTATGCCCCTCGCTTGCTGAATCCGGCTGGAAATCAGCCACATAAGTAACGGTTCCTGAGAAAGCCTTTCCTTCGGGACTTATATCCAGGTCCTTCCATGGAGCCAGTCCATTCACGGCAATGCTGTCCGGAGCCCCCCATCCTTCAGGGAATCGCAAAGTCCAGTCATTGATCCGGAGTATTTCGGTAGTGTCGGAATATTCATTGTGAATTGTATTCCTTTTTCCGTCGTGGCGGAATACTACAAAGCAGCATCCCGCCTTCGGCAGATTCAGCGCCAAGGTCGTGCAGCCATCAGTTTCCAAGCCACGGACATCGGATGCCGTCCCAGTGAGAGGATCCCAAATTTCCGCATCGCCTGTCGTCCGGAACGTCATGTTTCCCTTAAAGCCGCTTCCCTTCGGAGCCGTCACGAAGTACCAGTCGGCGCCTTCCGTCCTTCGATGCAGCCACAAAGCTCCGCCGCAAGCGTCCGGACGCATTCCAAGCACCCCTACAGCTTCTTCCAGGCTCATTCCAACCACTATCCTGCCTTTTCCGACCTTGAACACGCCTTTCTTGTTCCCATATTTCCACAGTTTCTGCCTCGCCCTTTCAAACCTCTGGCTTTCCTGCGCCCTAAGGCTTGCCACGCCCTCGGGAGCATTTCCGATCACCGTGGCTCCGCCGCGTACCAATTCATAGAGTTTTTCCATGGTCTCCGGCAGCATTCTCTCGGTGTCTGGCATCCAAAGCACGCCGTACCTGATGCCTTCCGGGGTCACGAGCTGACGTTTCTTGACAGAAAGTCTGTTCACGAGCACGTCCGGATTGCAATAATCGTATTTGAAGCCATCCGGAAAAGGATAGCTCTGGGAAGGCTTATGATTGATTTCGTCACCCAGATACCAGAGCACGTCAGAGACGGGAACGCCTCTCTCCAGCATATAGGAAAGTCTTGCCAGATAAGTCGTGAATTCAGGCATGTGTTTCCACCAAGTCTGCCCCCTTAAGAATGGCGTCCCAATGCCGGAGCCGAATGAGGTTCCAGGAGGGAGGAAACCTACCTGAGGATTGTGGGTGTAAGTGTGGAATATTGAGTGCGTCACTCCTTCTACGTAATTTATGTTCGCCACTTCTTTCAGCATCTCCCAATGCTCGTCCCATGTCAGATTAAAAGACGTGAATGATTCCGCAGCCACCCTCGGCTTGCCATACAAGTGCGCAGCAGAGGCTGTCGGCTTGATGGGCTTGAAGTCAAGCGATCCTACGTAACCGTCGGTCATCGGCTGCCAGAACTCGCACGTCGGGATATCGGCATACTTGAAATATTCCATTATGTCAGCAGGGAAAACGTCGCCGGCAGCAGTCTCGTACTGAACTGAAAGGCCGTTTTCCTTAGCCAGGGAGGCCATGCCGCCGAAGAACTTATTCACCAGCAAGTCCCCGATCAAGCGTTTCCAGTCAAGCAGGAATCGGGTTGTCGTCTCCGGGTCGTCTATTACATAACCCATCACGGCAGGAAGCCATTTTCTCAACTTGTAGCCGTTCATTCTTTCGAAATCCGCCTCCATATCCTTGGTCCAGGTCTGGGTGCAACACTCCCAGCTGTCCATCAGCATTCCGCCTAGGAGACCTCCGCTCAGCGGTCCGTCAACAAGGCGGCCGATGTAGCCCTTGAAATGTGCGTCAGGGCCTGCCTCGGAAAGTTTGTCGCATTCCCAGCCAGTGCCTTCGGCAGGAGCCGGGGCGTTCTGCCTGCCGGCATTCATGTGGCCGATCCTTAGAATGGTCCATCTGCCAGGCTCAGGAGCTTTCCATTTCAGATTTCCACCCGAATCCATATTCCGAGATATGTCGAGAATATTCTCATCCTTGAGGTAGCATGCCGAATTTTGTCTCGGATGCTCCGCCGTGCGTTCTATGCTTCTGAGAGTCCAGGCAGCGGATGCCTCCCAATCGTTCTTCATCGCAGCTGAAAAGAACTTTATGTACCCGAGGGACATGTCATGAGCATTGCTGAAAGTCAAGCGGTACTTGCTTGCTCCAGGACACTCATCGCACGCAACGGTGAAAGTCGAGAAATCCTGCCAGTCGCTTTGAGGGAAGTCCAGCCCCGCAACCTTCTTCGATGATCCATCGGGGAGAATGGCATCCAACTCGAAGGAAATGCCTGGCTCGTAGCACCAGGAATGGTTCAAGAGCCGGACCGGCGGGAACTGAATGGTTCGGACCATCGTCCCGGACGGGAAATCCACTTCGATTGAATATTCCGACGGCGGAAGCTGCAGAGCTCTTTCCAACGTTGAATTCAAGCAGGCCTGCCAATCGTAATTTCCTGTGCCGGCAACTCTTTCAGGAACGAGCGGCACCCCCGTATCGTCTTCTGGCGTAGGAAACGCAAGAACCGCAATGTCACGGTAGTCGCTGGCGAGATTCCATGGTTCTCCGGGGGTCACAGGCTCTTTCAGAAGAGTGTCTACATGTTCAGAATCCACGTCGATGCGGCTCCAAACGAGGATGCGCATCGCATTCTCCGAGTCTACCCAAGGTCCGCCGGACATGGCCCAGCCAGGACAGTTCTGCATGGTGAAGCGCAGTCCCAGCCTTCTGCACTCTTCAGCCGTATATTTTACGGCATCGTCCCAGAGCGGGCTTAGGCAAGTGATCTGCTGCCCTACTTCTGGCCATGCTCCGCCAAACTGTCCGTGGAACAGCTGAATTCCTGAAATGCCGGCAGAGGCAATTGCTTCCAAGTCGGCCTTTATGCCTGCTTTCGAAACATTCCCGCCTATGAAATGAAACCAAGTCTCAGGAAAATATACTTTATCCGGCGATTTGAAGCGGACCGCATCTTGGTCGCTGAATGCTGCCTTGGCATCTGCGGCTGGGGGCAGGGCCGGAGTCTGGGAAGAATCTGGCTTTGCAGCATTGCGTCCGTCAGTGAAGCACTGGCTGGACAGCATCGGCAATGCGGCGATGAAAATCAACAGGGGGCGTCTCATGATAACGAAGAAATATAGATTGTGGTATCGCAAAGTTAAGAAAATACTTATCAACATAAAGACTTTATCGCTATATTTGAAATACTTTCGCACAAGCCTGCAATCAGGCATATTCATGCCATGCTGCAGCAACTGCGGTAGCTTCTGGAACATAACATATTCATGAACGATGAAAAGATTGTTTACGCTGGCATTGCTGCTAACTTTTTTGCTGAATCCAGTTTCTGGCCCTGCCCATTCGATACAAGACAGTGCGTTCCCGGGAGCTAAAAGCCAATGGTGCGGCTACGAAAGGCATGACTTCAAATTCAACGACAGGAATGCTATTGTCGTGGCGCCGAGGGAAGCCTTGCCAGGGAAGCCTTGGATCTGGAGGCCTGCATTCTTCAATGCTTTTCCGTCCGTTGACCTGGCTATGCTTGCCCTGGGCTATCATGTGGCATATTATGACCTCACTCATCTATATGGCAGTCCGAGGGCGGTTCAGCTTGGGACGGAGTTCTTCAATGAGATGGTCAGCAGATACGGGCTGAAAAACAAAGTCATAGTCGAGGGATTCAGCCGCGGAGGTATGTTTGCCGTAAACTGGGCGGCGGCAAACCCGGATAAGGTCTCATGCCTTTACCTCGATGCCCCTGTCTGCGATGTTGAGAGCTGGCCGGGCAGAAAACAGGAGAAGCTGTGGAACGATTTCCTCGCCGAATGGAATCTCAACGAAAACGACATGGCGTTTCAAAGGCAATCCGCTCGACAACCTGAAGCCGATAGCTAAAGCAGAGATACCAATCATCGGGGTTGCCGGGGACAGTGACACGACTGTTCCATACGAAGAGAACCTGGAGATTCTTGCCCAGCGGTACAAGAAAATGCATGGAAAGATAGAAGTGATCCTGAAGCCAGGCTGTGACCATCATCCCCACAGCCTCGGGGCGCCAGCGCCCATCGTCAGGTTCATCCTCGACCATGCAAAATAAGCCACCTTAACGCACTACCACGTCATCACCCAGCACGACCCATCCGGTCATCGTCAAGACGACCGTACGCATATCCTTCGCAAGTGATTGAATGCGAATGGGCATTTCTGCGATGACGACCGTGCGCATGCCCTTCGTAACTGATTGAATGCGAATAGGCATTTCTGCGATGCTCGTACGGTCCCTCCGTCATCCTATACTTCACGCTCCGTCATCCGAACTTGATTAAGGTTCTGCTTTCCGCAAACCTAGATTCCGGATCGGAATGACGGATGGAAAACGGCATCAACATTCTGAGGGAATCGAGAGGAATACCAATAAAGATTTTGAGGAAACCGCGAAAAAATTGTAGGAAATTTAGAGCGAGCCGAATAAATGCGCTATCTTAGCATTGACAGAAGAAAGACGTTGAGGACATTAATGGTATAATACATATGAATATTAAGCATTATCTGACAAGCGCAACTTTGTTTTTCCTCGCAGCCATGAACTTGAGTGCGAAGAGCGAGCATAAGACCGTGAATGACATCCCTTACAGGGATTCCGCAGGAGAAAGCGCATATGCGCTCGAGCGATGCCTTCTTGACGTTCATTATCCTGTCGGTGGCAAAGGCTGCCCTACGGTCGTGTGGTTTCATGGCGGAGGACTGACTGGCGGGAACAAATTCATTCCGGAGGAACTGAAGGACTGCGGATATGTTGTAGTAGCCGTTAATTACAGGCTGCTGCCGAAAGTGGAGATTGACACATGCATCGACGATGCCGCTGCAGCAGTCGCATGGACGATTCGGAATGTCCAAAAATATGGCGGAGCGCCTGACATGATATATGTCGCAGGCCATTCCGCCGGCGGATATCTGACAGCTATGATCGGCCTGGACAAACGCCGTCTGGCGAAATATGGCATCGATGCAAATTCGATTGCCGGGCTGTTCTCATTCAGTGGCCACGCCATCTGCCACTTCAACTATCGCGAGGCAAAGGGCATGAAACCGTATCAGCCGCTGATTGACGAAACCGCTCCGATATATTACGTGAGACCTGACGCTCCCCTGTTCGTGATAGTCTCCGGCGACAGGGAAATGGAGCTTTACGGCCGTTACGAGGAGAATGCCTATTTCTGGCGCATGATGAAACTTGCCGGCCACGAAGAAACCTACCTTTACGAACTCCAGGGCTACAATCATGGCGACATGGCCGCGCCAGCTTTTCATATACTCAAAGCTTTTGTGGCCAAAAGGAAAAAAGGGAGCGAATAAAATCAAAGGGCTTGTCTGAGCCTAACTGGTCCGAGGAGTCCGGAAGGCTGAAGAGGGATTTCCTTTAGCGGTCGTCCTTGGAAGTCGTTTCCGAGGACGACGTTCGTTTTGGTGAACCGTCTGGAGGAAACGCCCATCTCATCCCCAGCCACGCGATTGTACCAGGAATTAACCACCTCAACTTCCAAAGTGTTCCGCCCTGCGACAAGGTCTTCGGTAACTACGACCCTGAAAGGAGCAGTCCAGAGTGTGCCTTTTTCTTTGCCGTTAATGGTAACGGTTGCGATTCCTACATCCCTGACGCTTCCTAACTCAAGTAAATAAGACTCTCCCTCTTCTGGCTTGAAATCGAATTCCATCCGATACACAGCCTTGCCCGAATAGTATTTCACGCCTGGGTCGGAACTCCTCGTCCAATCTTGCAGAGTCTCGAATGTCACTGGATTTAGCGGCCCGCCCCACTGCGGGTCGAAATAAACCTTCCAAGGGCCATCCAGAGAAGCCACGTCGGCAAATTCAGGATAATTCGAGTCTCCAGCACCGTCAGAATCAGTTTTTTCTTTGAATATGACTACGGCCGATTCGTAAGGCTCGAGAACCATTGGCATGGAAGTCACGCTGCCTGATATCTTATAGGCATCGGCTGATCGCATGGAGCCATCCAAGGCATTCCAAATCTCCGGTCTCAAACCATGGACCCGGAATTCGGCGCAGAAACGGACTTTAGCCTCCCGCTGATTGGAGATGAAATATAAATCCGCATCCGATAGCTTGTAATGAATATAATCTATTCCTTGAGAAGCTTCCAGCACATCCTCATTGCCCCTTGAAGAATCATAGCCCGTCTCTATCGCAAAATCCCGGACGAGGAAATCTGGCCTTACGCCATGGCCGGTTAAATATTCATTGACAGAAATTCCCCACGCCAGAGTGCCTCTGCCAAATTTTTTCTCGCCTTTAACGCTAGACTCCGCTCCCCAGAGAGCATTCGAGATATTCATGAACCTTTTGCGGGCTTTCTCCCCACCTTTCAAGGACACAAGCCGCTCTGGCTTGGCACCTACGACGGTTGCTCCATCATGCAGCAAGGAGCGCACCTTTTCCAATGCGGCCAGCGACAGAACCCTATTGCGTGGCAAAGCCAGAAGCCTATATTCAAGCCCCGAAGGCACGATAACCTTCCCATCCTTCACCTTCAAAGACAGCAGGGTCTGTTCGTCAACAACGTCATAGTCATAGCCAGGAAGCACGCCTGCTGGATCAGAGAATTTATTCGTGAATATGTTAGGAATATTGTCGCCATAGTAATATAATGCATCGGCGCAGATGCGGCCGCTCTGGGAAAGCATCTGAATGCGCCTGAGATAATCGATGAATGCGCCTGAAAGGTTCCACCAAGTAACTTCTGGATTTACGTGAGTGCCAGCGAAATATTGCTGTCCCGGGATGCCCATTTCAGCAGGTGAGCAAGTGAATGTGTGGAAATACGCCCTGTTGAGGCCTGAGCAGACCTCGTGGTCGAAAGCCGGCTTCTGGTTCTCCCAAAGCTCATCATTCCAGTGAGGGCCGATGGTAGTGAACGATTCTGCGCCAACTATATGTTTGCCGTAGATGTGTGCGGCGGAGGCGGCCTGCTTAACGTAGAATCTGCTATCGGGGGTCGGCCTGTGAGGGGATCTAGCCCAGAACTCGCTCATCGCGACTCCGCTGCAACTGTAGTTCCTGATTCCATCGATAGGCGCAGCATGAGGCCCAGAAGCCTCTGGCTGAATATTCATGCCATACTCCGCTGCCTTCTGGGCAAACCTGGAATAATGGTTCATGAATATCATGTCAGCAATCGTCTTGCGGAAATCGGCCATGAAAGCATGAGACTCCTCCACGCTTCCAACTACGAAACCTGCAACGACAGGCAAATAGCTCTGCAGGTCGTATCCATTATATTTTTTGAAATATTCACGGAAATTCTCGGTCCAGTTCATTCCGCCGCACTCCCAGCTGTCGGTTTCCATGCTACGGAAAGTGCTACCTGCATATTTAGAAGCCGCCTTCATTATTGGATCCATCACCACACCCCAGTAGAAATCGAAAGCTTCTGGGCTGAGATAATCTATCACCAGCCCCTTCCAAGTGTCGCTTGAAGTCGATACCATGGCTCCCGTGCATGTATAGCCTATGCGCAGCACAGCCCACTCCCCCTCTGGAGCCTCCCATCGCAGGCTTCCGTCAGAGTCCATTTTAGCCGTCAGGTCTTGAACCTCATCCTTTGGAAAGACGTAACTGGACTTTGCCTTCTGGCGCTTTCCATCGCTGTTCCCCAGCAGGAAACTGCAATCCGTCGCTTTCATCCCGACTTCGTCGAAAGAGAGCTTCCAATTCAGATTGTCAATCACTTCATCTGTCTTAGTACTCAGAGGAACTGCCAGCACTGCGATATCTTTGTAGAAACCCTGCTTCGTCTGGGGCACATTCAGGCTCAGCTTAACCATAGAGCCTCCGTTGACCTTCGTTTCGGAATAGGTCAGTTTCTTCGCAGCATATTCAGGAGTCACCTTGGGACCGCCAAGGTTCCACCCGCTCTGAATATTAAGATCTATCTCCAAGCCCAGTCTTTCAGCCTCGCTTAAGGCGTATACGAATAGCTCGTTCCACTCCGGGCTTCCGAACTCCGGACCACCAGGCACATTTTTATTTCCTCTCTGGTCCTGCCCACCGGCATCAATGATTACGGCGCCCTCGAAATTTCTGGCCTTCATGGCCTCTAAATCCTTAGTGATGGCCTCTTTTGTCACGTTTCCGTTCAGCCACCACCACCAGCAGCTCGTCCCAAATTCTTGTGAAGGATTGCCGAACTGCGAGCTTACGTATTCATAATTCTTTACAGGCAGAGAGCCATTGGTGGTTTCGCTTTCCGCACAAGAGCAAATAAGGGTTCCGCAGGCTTGCGCAAGGAAAAGAAAGGCTAATGCGAATACTCTTCTGTTCATTTCCGTATATTATTCCCAGCCAGGGTTTTGTTCAAGCTTTACATCTTTATTAGTCTCAATCACAACCTGCGGAATAGGCCAGAGGTTGAAATTCTTAGTGAGGGTTTTTCTCGGGTCATCCCAGTAAGCATACTTCTTTATTCTGTCCACGGCCACAGTGCCACCCATCCGTAGAAGAGTGTTCCACCGACATTCCTCATAGACCAGCTCCCTAGCCCTCTCATCCAAGATCAGGTCAAGATTCACATCGCCCTCAGTCACGAGATACGAACACTTTGCCCTCTTTCTTAGAAGATTTATGTCATCGGCTGCGCCCGCATTGTCTCCGGAACGCATCTTTGCCTCCGCCCTGAGAAGAATGGTCTCAGGAAGCCTGATGAGATATTCGTCCCTGAAGAGGTTGCTCTTGTTTTCTCCGTCTCTCACTCCGGTATATTTGTCCGTTGAAATTTTGCATGAGATCGGAAAACATTGAGATTTTGCAGAATTCACGGCATCCTCGCTTTCCCCGTCTCTGTAGATCACACTCCAAGGGACAATCTTGCCATAATATGGCGAAGAAGGGACGTTCCCCACGAATGTTCTCCTGAAGACAGCCTCTGAGTTTCTCATGTCATCTGCCCAATGGCCGCTATAAACAGAATCTCTCGTGTACATCGTAGGCATCACCTGGACAATTCCCCTGCCTCCCACATCTTCCATGGTTCCTCCTAGATTGGCAGACATCGGATCTCGGAACACTGGGCCGAATACTCGGGAATAATTCAGCTTCGACTGAGAATCCTCCGCCTTATAGGCGGCGTAATCTATCTGGGCGACCCAGATGGCTTCCTTATTGCCATCCTGATAATTCTGATTGCCCTCTTGGAAAAGATCCCAGTATACGTTTCCCTCTATGTTCACCCCAGCAGAAGAATAGGAATGCTCCAGGGTCTGTTCTGATGCTGAACTTGCATAGTAATATTCCGGGTTCTCATCCTTTCGCGTTCCGAAGCGATCAGTCATAAGGCTGTACACAGAATTATCAATCACGTCGTTGCCGTAGCTTATAGCCTTGGAATATGCCGCCTTGGCCTCTGCAGAATTGCCTTCCTCTTCAAGAGCCACGCCCTTGTCTATATAGAGCTGGCAGAGATTATGCTGAGCTGCGCCTTTTACGAGCCTGCCGGGAACAGAAGTTGTTTCTGGAAGATCATCCAAGATAGCTTCCATCTCATCGATGGCATACTGGTACGTATCTATTCTAGTGGCTCTCTTGAAGTCGTAGCGAGGAGTAGTGGTAATCTCCGTGACTATTGGAACCCCTCCGTAGAGTTCCCCAAGGTTCCTGTAGGCGAAAGCCCTGAAGAACCTGGCCTGAGCCTCTTCGTACTTTCTTGCCCCCTCATCATCCCATTGGATAGAAGGCAGTCTGGATGCATAAAGAGCGAGATTCGCCTTTGATATAAGCTGATACCAGTGCGAGAAATTCGTGTAAAACACGCCATTCGTCGAATTGAGCGTCCCGTAATCATTAAACCGGTTTCCCCTCCTGATCGTCGCGACATCGAACATGTCCGTTCCGTTTCCGCCTCTGAAAGCAAAAGCGGCAGTACTCTCCTCAACAGAGGTAAACATCACTCTGACATGGGAATAGCAAGCTATTACGGCTTGATCAACCTGAGCCGAGGTAGAGAATGCGTTATCCCGGGTGTAAAATGTTTTCGGCTTTTCCTCAAGAAACTTCGAATCGTCACAGGCCCCCAGGAAAGGAGCAGCCACGATGAACAAGCCAATATATTTAATTATGTTTTTCATATTCATTATTTAAAAACCAACGTTTATTCCAATGCTGTAAGAACTGAGGACAGGATAGGTATTATCCCTCACCGGAGTACCGATTTCAGGATCTCCGCCTTTCCAGTTACTGAAGGTGGCCAGATTCTTGGCTGAGAAGAAAACTTTCAAGTCATTGATTTTTATGTTTTTAAGCCAAGGATAATCAAATGTGTATGACAGAGTCAGATCCTGAATCCTCACGAAGCCACGGCTCTGAAGTCCGAGAAAACGTCCATCTCCCGAAAACACAGCAGACGGATATTTGTCGCTGCGATTTTCCGGAGTCCACCAAGGGATGTAGATGCCATTGGAATTGAATAGGCCAGAACCATTTGTCATATATGCGGCGGAATTGGATTTTTTATAATATCCGTTGCCTCCGAAGGTTCCCGTTAACATTACGTACAGGCTTATATTCTTATATGTCAGCGTATTGCTCATATTAAGCTTGAAATTAGGGGACGAATAGCCGAGAATCTCCCTGTCATTGGAAGTTATAACTCCGTCTCCGTCTAGATCCTTGTACTTTGGATAGCCTGGAGTCGCGCCGTTTGCCTTAATGTACTCAGCATCATCTTCCTGGACTATTCCATCCTGCCGATATCCGTAAATAGCGCCAAGAGGCTTTCCTATGAACCGACTGTTGGAAATATCGTCATCTTCTCTGCCATCCCCGTCTGTGTCGTCTCCGTAGAGATGCTTAAGTTTGTTGCGATTCAGCCAGAAAGTCACGCCTGTAGTCCATGTCCAATCGGAATTCTGAATGTTAGTAGAATTAATGGTAAGTTCGACTCCGTGATTGTTAACCTGTCCCATGGAAGATTTGATCGTCTTGAAGCCAGTCATCACAGGAATGTTGCGAGTAAATATCTGATCTTTCGTCTGGGAGAAATACAAATCCAGGTTTACAGTCAGACGATTATTCAGCCATGCCGATTCAAAGCCTGTATTCCATGACTGCGTGGATTCCCATCCAAGGTCATCATTCCCGAGGGCGCCCAATGCAATACCATACAATATATTGGAACTGTTGCCGAACTCATAGCGTATTCCGCCATCCGAACCGTTTACGACGGTAGAGAGAGTTCCGTACGGGGAGAGTCCTTGATTGCCATTCTTTCCCCAGGATAGCTTGACCTTCAAATTATCCAAGTAGCTAACATTGCGCATGAAAGATTCATGAGTAATATTCCAGGCACCTCCGAAAGCAAAAAAATTCCCCCATTTCTTGTTTACCCCGAAAACAGAGGCACCATCTCGCCTGTACGAGGTGGTAAAGAAGTATCTGTCATCAAAAGAATACGAGATACGGCCAAGATAACCGATGTTGGCTCGCCTAGTGCTGTTCAGATTGATCTTCTGGGTCGTAGCCTTATGAAGTCCGTCAATGCCAAGGGTTGTATTCCCGTTCGCAGAGAAATCACTCCCAGTCATATTTTTGTAATTATAATCGGTGCGGTCTCTGGTGGCCACGGCAGTCGCTTCGACAGAATGTTTTCCAAAAATGTTCTTGTAGGTCAATATATTGTCAAGCACCCAGCTGTAAGTGTCCTCGTGCGCAATGTTGCCATTCGCCTTAGAAAGGAGATTCTGATACGCTGATGCAGAATATCTCGAAGCATCGTCGTAAGCGCCTTCGCTTACGAAATAGGTCTCATGATAGAAATTGCCCGATTTGTCCTTGCTCAGGTTGCCGGCATAATTCACCCTGTAACTCAAACCTTCCACCCACGGCACTTTTACGACAGCGAATGCGTTCATCCTGTAGTTGTAACGCTTGTCCATGTTAAATCGGGTTCCGTCATCGACGCCCCATAGAGGATTCACTTGGGACTGGGTCTGAGGATATTTTTCAAGGAGTTTATTTTCCTCGTCACGATAAGCTACGCCATATGGGGTAAGGACTGTGGCTGCAAAGAGGTTAGCTCCAGCTCCAGAATAATCTGAAAAGGTGAATGCGCCATCTATGCCAACGTTAAGCCATTTCGTGATATCCGCATTTATTTTGCTTAATACCGAGATTCTTTCATAGTCATCTCCCTTCACCACGCCCTCATTCTTCGAATATGAAGAAGATATGTAATAATTGACCTTATCGGAAGCACCTGAGACAGACAGCTGGTAATCTTGAATGTATCCTGTCCTTGTAGCGAAGTCCAGCCAGTTCGTCTCTTTTCCGGCTTCCTTATTCGCAACTTCCTGGGCAGTCAGCCAAGATAGGTCCGTAGAATTATTCCTGGCCATGACAGACTCCAGCCATTGGTCGGCCTTCATGAGCTTAGGGCGATTCTGCCATTCCTGGATGCTGCCAGAAGCATTGAAGCGGATCAATGGTTTGTCGGATCTTCCTTTCTTGGTCGTAATCATGATGACTCCGTTAGCAGAACGGGAACCGTATGCAGCGGCAGAAGTCGCATCTTTCAATATGTCATAGGAAGCGATGTCGTTAGGGTTGATGTCGTTCAGAGATCCGAGATAGATGACCCCGTCTACGACGATGAGCGGATCGTTTGAACCGGAAATCGATTTCTGCCCTCGCATCTGCATCGTAGGCTGGCCACCTGCCGAGTTAGTTGCGCCAATATCAAGACCAGCAACGTTTCCTTTTATGGATTCCAATGCGTTCAAGTTGGAGGACAAAGCCAGCGGAGAATTTTCCAGTTTCACCGAAGATACAGAACCCGTGAAATCCTCTCTCTTTGCCGTACCGTAACCTATGACGATGATTTCATCAAGGGCTTGAAGATCCTCTTCCAATACTATATTGAATTTAACAGATGCCCCGATAGGTATTTCCTTATTGATATAACCTATGTTGGAAACAACCAATACTGCATTCGGGGAAACACTGAGACTGAAACTGCCGTCATTGTCGGTAACAGTGCCATTAGTCGTACCTTTCTCAAAAACTCCTGCTCCGATTAATGGGGAGCCATTTTTGTCTGTCACGATGCCCGACACGGTAACTTTCGCCTGCAAAGAACCAATCCTGCTTTCGCTATGCGACGTCCCTGCCAAAGACTTCACTGGAAAAGCGATAATCAATAGAAGCACAGGGAGTCCAAAGAGCAGAGGCAACCTTTGAAAGGTCCCTGTTTTTAATTTTAATGCCATATTTCAATTCATTAGGGATTTGTACTATTAAACTACATGGTTCGGACAAAAAAAATTTCCTAAATCCGTTTGATGCGAATTTAGGAAATCCCCAAAAAAATAACAAGGTAAAAACACTACATCTTCTTGTTAGCTGGTTTTCTAGGTATAAGTTTTAGAAAATAGTTTTTTATTGAGTCGGCTTGCTGGGGCGTCACTGACAAGTAATGCCTCGTGCCGGCAGAGTCTTGGGTGAAATGAGTGTTTCCTTCATCGGTCACCTCTATCTTCCCGGCAGGAGAGACAGTGAACCAGGATGCTCCCTCCACGGCATAAAGGACAGCAGTCAGATCCCATGTCTGGCGATCGTAAGGCATCTTCAAGTAAGCCTTGTACGCTTCGACCACCGGATGCAAGGTCGTCCAGCCGAAATCGTTCTCGATGCTCGTCGCAGGATACCGGATTGCTGATCCGACATCGAAAGGGGACGTCACCAGCGGCGTTGGCCATTCGGAGAATAATTTCTTTGCAGCAGGGATATCCGTTATCACGTTATATTCCTTCGCATCCGGGCGGGTGAAATCACCTGCCATGGTCACCAAAAGCCTGACTTTTTTCGAGATTAGCTCCATTCCAGACAACGGACTGAGCGAGTCTGGCTGGGAGTCCATCAACCGTACCAGGTTCGTGGAGAAACCGACGGAAACTATAGTGACAGAGGCATCCGGCTGACGGGACAGGATTTTCCTGTACAATTGAACTGCATCAGGAAGGGACTCATATTTTCCCGTCAGCGACCTAGCGAAAGCAGGTTTTCCATCCGAGGTCATGGTATCGACCGCCTCAGTGTAGTTATTCGGGTTGTCACATTTCGCACCATCATGCACCACGCCTATCGGGATGTCAGGATAGCCATACCATGTGTTCAAGATGTCTACGTATTCGGGAGGATAAATTCCTTCTTTATTTATATTGACGGCCAGCAGATTGATTTTTCCTGCATCAATATATTTATAGAGCATGTCCATTGCCAAGGCATCGTCAATATCGTTGCCGATGTCCGTTTCCATAATGACGCTCAGCGGAGCCGCAGGTTCAGCTTTTTCGCCACAGCCGACGATTGCCAGCGCAAGAGACAAGCCCAAGAAGAATCTTGATTTTTTCATAATCCGGCATCAATTGTTTCCGGCCATCACGATCAAAGCCAGACCGACGATGAAGAAGACGAACATGGTGCCAAGCAGGAGATTGACCTTCTTGCCGGCTCCCTTGAACTCTTTCCAGACGAAAACGCCCCAGATTGCAGCAATCATAGGCGCGCCCTGGCCGAGGGCATAGCTGACAGATGCTCCCGCCTTTCCGGCGGAGATGTAATTGAGGGCCGTACCCAGGCACCAGATGGCACCGCCGAGCATTCCCACGAGATGAGTCTTAGAGCTCCCTTTGAAATATTCGCCATAGCTCACAGGCGCTCCGACGAAAGGCTTCTTCATCACTATGGTATTGATTATGAAATTGCTGATGAATACTCCGACGGCAAAGATGAACATCGCCGTGTAAGGAGTGGCCTTGCCAGCTTCAGGGCTGGCGAAATTGTTCAGATCCATGCCGTTGTAGACGAATGGAGAGAAGAAGGACATTATGATGCCTGCAAGGATGGCGAGAATGATGCCTTTGCGGTTGGTCGCCTGATCTCTCACGCTGCCGTCCACCTTGCCGGAAGCGATGCCGTTGCAAATGAGCGCTATGATGATGAGCGCAACTCCAACGAAAAGAATCACAGGATTCTCGTGTCCGCTTGGATGGAAAATGTAATTATTGAACACTCCGATGACAAGTGCCAGGCCGACGCCTAACGGGAAAGCGACCGAGAGACCGGCAATGGAAGTAGAAGCCGATAGGAGAATGTTAGATATATTGAACACGACTGCCCCAAGAAGCATCCAGCCAACGCTGCCCCAAGATAGCTGGGCAATATCTTCAACGAAAGGACGACCACCGCTCCCGATGCTGCCCAAGGTGAATGCGAGGAGCAAAGAGAAGATAACCATCCCTATCACATAGTCCCAGTAGAAAAGTTCGTAGCGCCAGCTCTTCGCCGCCAACTTCTGAGTGTTTCCCCATGAGCCCCAGCAGAGCATGGTAATGAAGCAAAGCACGACTGCCAATGTGTAACTGTTTACGATGAACATGGATTTATAGTTTTATATTGCCATTAATTTATATCACTTGACTTTACCGATGAGGTCAAGAACTTCTTCCCTGGTCGGGATTGAAGGCTGAGCTCCTTTTCGCATCACCGAAATGGAAGATGCGGCGGTAGCGAACAACATTGCGTCCGAAATCGACTTGCCTTCGGAAAGAGCGACGCATAGCGCCCCGCAATAGACATCCCCTGCCGCTGTGGTATCTACGGCCTTCTGAGGAATGGCAGGCACATGGACGCATCCTTCAGAATTCACCAGACATGAACCCTTAGAGCCAATCGTCAGGATGACGTTTTTGACGCCTGCCCTCAGAAGCTTTTCTGCAGCTCGCATTTTGCTTTCCTGATCAGTTATGCGGATGCCTGTGAGTATCTCGCACTCTGTCTCGTTGGGTACGATGATGTAGAGCTTCGAGAGAAGGCTCTCGCTGATTTTCGTCCCTGGCGCAGGATTCAGAATCACCTTGACTCCTTTGGCACATGCCTTTCCGGCTGCATATTCAACGATAGGCATAGGAATTTCAAGCTGCATGAGTAAGAAATCGGCAGATTCGAGCAAAGCCTCCGCTTTGTCGATGTCTTCTTTGCTCATGTTGTAATTAGCACCCGAGGACACCGTAATCGCATTCTCCGCATTGTCATCCACTACTATCATCGCTACTCCTGAATGAGCGGAGTGGTCAATGGCGACATGGCTCACATCAAGCCCAGCTGCTTTATAGCCTTCCAGCGACATGCGCCCGTACTCATCATCTCCCACCCTGGCTATGAATGAGGCATTCCCTCCAAGCTTAGCTACCGTGACCGCCTGGTTGGCTCCCTTCCCTCCCGGATTTACGAAATAGTCCTCGCCAATGACGGTTTCCCCGGGAGACGGGATTTTGTGGGTGCGAACGACCAGGTCAGTATTTGAACTTCCTACAATTACGATCCTTGACATACATTTGATTCTAAAAACGTTGACACTACGACTTGCTTTGCGTGCTATTGCTTGTGGTTGCACAATCGTTTGTGCAATATTATCAAATATTTTTAACAAAAGAAATACTTTCACGTTTTTTTTGTACTTTTATGATGAAAATCAAAAAAAACAGAACCACTGATGAGTAACGAAACCCTGCTGACAATTGCACAAAGAACTGGCTATTCCATCTCAACCGTATCAAGAGTATTGAGCGGAAACGCTAAGAAATACAGGATAGGAGACAAAACCGTAGAAATAATAAAAGAGGAGGCAAGGAAGTGCCACTACACTCCCAGCCTGCTTGCCAAAGGGTTGCGCAACAAAGAGACGAACACCATAGGACTGCTGATTCCGAGCCTAGAAAATTATTTCTTCTCGAACCTTGCAAGCACGGTAATCACTGAAGCCACTGTCTTCGGATACACTGTCATCATCGTCTGCACTCAGGAAAAAGAGCAGAATGAGGCAGAATGCCTGCGCCAACTTATGTCCAGGCGGGTAGACGGGATAGTCGCAGTTCCGTCAGGACATTCACCGAAGGAATTCGAGATGATTGCAGAGCAAGTCCCGATAATCCTGATCGACCGCTATTTCGAGTCTTCCTCGCTCCCGTACATCTGCACTGACAACTACTGCGGTGCTCTCATGGCCACCGAATACCTTATTAACCATGGCCACAAACGTATCACTTGCATACAGGGTCCTCCTTTCCAGACCCCTGTGCGCGAGAGGGTGCGCGGATACAACGATGCCTTGAAAAACGCTGGGCTTTCGGAATATTCCAATGTGGCTGGCGAGGACTTCACGATCCAGAATGGTTACATAGAGACGAAGCTCGTGCTCAGCTACAACGACAGGCCGACCGCTATCCTGGCGCTCAGCAATACGATTCTGCTTGGTGCGATAAAGGCCATAAGCGAATCGCAGATGAAAATATCCGATGACATATCCATCATATCGTTTGATAACAACCAATTCCTAGACTACATGACCCCGTCGATCACCAGAATCGAGCAACCTATCCAGGAAATAGGAATACTCGCAATCAGGACAATCGTAAAGCGCATCCACGGGAACTCGGCGCCGGAGCATAACAGCATACAGCTCATGCCTAGGATCATCGTCGGAGATTCAGTGAAGAACCTCAAATAAAGTGAAGAGGGCATGTCATTGTTTTGACACGCCCTCCCGAAATAATCGTCCAGCAGAACCAGAACTCTTAGCGCATTGTCGGGTCGAAAGTACCTGAACCCCAGCCGATGTTCTGTTTTAGATTACTATTCTCCTGCAGGACTAGGGTCTGGAGAGGGAAAAAGTAAAAACTCTCATCAATGATGAAAACTTTCTCAAGATTCGGAGTCTCCGGAACCTGATGCAGGACATATCTGAAATTATCTGTAGAAAGCTCATACTTGGCGACTTTCTGCTTTGCCACATTCAAGTCCATATCTGTGCCGTCCTCGTTTATTGCGATTGCCTCTAGTCCATGCTTCGTGAACCCGTTAAGTTGCATCATGTTACGGGTACGCCGCAGATCCCAGAACCGATGCCCCTCAAAACAAAGCTCAATGTTTCTCTCATCAAGAATAGCTTGGCGTATCTGCTCTCTGTTCCCGACTTTCAAACCGAACAATCCATCTGTCCCTTCCTCAATGCCAGCACGCTTGCGAATCTGCTTAAGCATGTCCACCGCTTCATCGGAATGCCCGGTCTCATTTGCAGCCTCGGCGTAGATGAACATAACCTCCGGCAGTCTCATGAGAATGAAATCGATATCGTAATTTATCACAGTAGCCTGAGTAAGGCTCAAGTCAGCCGCTTTATAATTATAGAAGCCCGTGTACACGTCGTTGTTCACTGCATTCACATGAGCAGCAGGGTTGGTTCCGTACTGGTCATCCCCGTCAGATAGTCCAAGAGCGTTGTATTGCCTGTAACCAGCAGGTTTCCCTGCTACAGGGTATTCCCTTCCATTATAAGTTATCACCTCGTAGAAGCGAGGGTCCCTGTTCTTCCAGAAACTCTGCATAAAAGCATCTTCACTGGCGACATAATACTTTCCTGCCGGATCGTCATATCTTCTGCCATCCTGCATTGGGAATTCCTTTACGAACTCCCACGTAGGATTTGATGTGTTGGTGCCTCGGCTGCAAGACTGAGGCATCGTGGCAGTAGCCCACCCGGACACCTTGTCAGGATTGGAATTAACGACAGCGAAAACCACCTCCGGTCCTTGTTCCTGCAGCCAGATATCCGAATAGCTATCCGTCAGCTTTATGCCCTGGGCAATGCAAAATTCATATGCGTCCTTGGCTGCGTCATAGGCATCGTCCCAATAATTATTGTCATACATGTGACTAGGATTGAACTGAGGAGATGCCCTGAGGAGAAGCGTTTTCGCTTTCCAGGCCTTTGCGAAGCACTTGTCAATTCTGCCATAGTCCGTGGACCCGGCAGCATTCTTGTCCGGAAGAAGAAGAATGGCTTTGTCCAAGTCATCGACCATGAACTGGAAACATTCCGCAGATGTATTCCTCTGTACAAGAAGGTCATCTTTCTTATAATCTTGAGGAACCTTGATATATGGGACTCCACCATGATATATCACCATCCAGTAATACATGTAAGCCCTCATGAAATATACCTGTCCGAGAAGTCCGTCCACAACATCTTTCTCAAGATCACTCTTCTCCAGCATCTGAATAGCCTCGTTGATATCCCTGATTTCGGAATATGTCCATCTCTTGTAGTCACTTCCCGATTCGGTGATGTAGCCAAGCTTCCAAGGAATGCCCTGAAGTTCGTCCGAGTTTTGGTCAGCACTCGAATTCCAATTCGGGAAGCATTCGGCATACAGGTTATTGACATACGCCGTGGCAAGGTTGGCATCGCTCCAGACCATGGACTCATCATAGCTTTCTCTGTTTGTTATGTCCAAAGAATTACATGCTGCTAGAATAAGGCAGAAAGCGGTTATGCCTAGCGCAGGTTTCATGAATATATTAATGATTTTCATGCTCATGTCAATTAAAAAGTGAAGTTAAGTCCGAAAGTAAAAGTTTTCATCAGAGGATATGAATCGTAATATTCCTG
The DNA here is from genome assembly GCA_900316045.1 of uncultured Bacteroidales bacterium. Classification (GTDB taxonomy): domain Bacteria; phylum Bacteroidota; class Bacteroidia; order Bacteroidales; family UBA932; genus Cryptobacteroides. Next base: position 46,461 of record ONBM01000020.1, read on the forward strand.
TTCCGGATCAAGGAATTCCGTAACGTCCGAGATTACGAACAGATTCGTCGCATTGAAGAATACCTGCGCACGATCTATGTGAAGAAAGCGGCTCACGACATTTGGAAGTTCATAGCCAACATTCAAATTCTTGAGGCGAAGGTAGGCACCGTTACGCATCCAGAAACTGCTATTGCCGGCTCCGGACTCATACCAGCTCTTTCCGATGATTCTTGGATATACGCCATTCGGATTATTGTCCGGATCATAGACCTTGTCACTCGTCCAGATCGGGAAATATGGCCTGACTGCTCCTCCATGCTGATAGAAACCGCCATCGACCCCGCCGACCATCCGGTCATAGAAGCCCACGCCCTGGAAATGCACATCTAACGAGATGCCTTTCCAGCTTACGCTTCCTCCGAACCCGTAATTCAAGCGTGGAGTCGGATTTTTCGAGAGCAGGTTATATGCATCGTTATTGTCCACTTTGCCATCGGGACCTTTAGAATACCCGTCGCCTCTGGTGTCCTTGAAAAGAATACCTCCAAGATAAGGGTCGCGTCCAAATTGCTTGAATCCTTTGGCTTTCAATGCCTCAACCTCGGCGGGGTCCGTCAGCAGGTGGTCGGCCTCCAATCCTATCAGACGATTGTCAGGAAGGCCGACTCGCGACAAATCATGAAGATTTCCTCCTTCCTGATACAGAGGAGATTCGTCAATCTTATCCCACCTGTCTCTGGCATATCCGAGGTTCACGTATGTCGAATAGGAAATTTCGCCGTTTGCGGCATCATCTCTCCAAGACAGAGTAACTTCGCCTCCTCTCCATGATCTTTGAGCGTAATTCTCTGGTGCGAGATCTCTACCATAAGTACTTGGAAGAGAGACAGTCCTAGGGCCAAGGATATTATCCTCCTTACGGTAGAATCCATCGACGGATCCTGAGAGACGCCCCCCAAGTAACGTGAAATCAATTCCTCCGTTATATGTGTGAGAGGTTGCCCACGTAAGTCTTGTGTTCGGAGTGTCACCGGCGACGATAGTATTTGCGAGAGAATTGCCGAAAATATATTCCGAACCTACCTCATATTTCTGGACGTATGAGAAATCGCCTATCTCTTCGCCTTTGACGTCCAGGTCATTTCCTGTAGTACCATAAGAGAACCTGACCTTGAGATTGTCCAGCCAGTCGCGGGTGTTCTTCATGAAAGATTCCTCGCTTATTCTCCATGCTCCAGAGAATGATGGGAAGAAGCCCCAGCGATGGCCTTTTGGGAACAAGTCATTGCCATCGTACCGGAAAGAGAACTCAGCAATATATTTTTCTGCGTAATTATAGTTGAAACGACCAATCATAGAGAGGCGACCTCCCGTATATTCCATGGCATCTCCCCAGCGATTCTTCGTGTCCTGAGAGAATGCGAACATCTGGTCGATGTACGTAGTCGGGTACTCGCCTTT
>ONBM01000018.1 GCA_900316045.1 uncultured Bacteroidales bacterium
TCGGAGGAATTTTTATTCCTCATATCAAAGATACAAAATTTCTAACAATTTATCAATCAATTTGTTATAAAGTTTTCAACAATTTGCGACTGTCCCTATCATAACCATACCGATAAATAGCTTCAAGATGACTTTTACTACATCTCCCATAATCATTATACGTTATTGTTATCATCTATAGTTTGACCTATCAATTCATCGATGAAATCACTGATTGATTGACCTAAATGGTTTCCGACTTCCATTCCCAGTTGTGCAATTCCTTGCGCGAAGGAAGGGACTTCGGAGTGAATGGATCGTATTAATTGTTGAAATGGAGACATGACTAAATTGTTTTTAACTGAATCATTTCCTACATAAACCTGATTACCACTGCCAGCACCTTCTTGAAAACGGTGTTCGGGTAAATAGCACCGCATTTGGGGCAATGGATTGGCGCTGACAATACCGATGCATTATCCTCAATGTCTAAAGCAATGAAACTATGCCCACATTGGTGGCACTTTACTTTTTTGATGTCTCTTAACATAGGCGATTGTTTTATTTTCGGCAACAAAAGTATTCCTTATGTCCGCCAAAATATGGCAGTGATAAAGTTTTTTCAATCAGACATGCAATTTGCCGCCCCACACCAACCCCATGAGGGAAGTGAGGGATGCGAGGGAAATGAGGGCGATTTCTATGCGGCGGAGGCCAGGTATCGGCAGATGCCGTCGACGTGCAGATTGACGATAGCTTGCTGGCCGGATTCCGATAACAGAAAGTGGCAGTCAGGGCGTGAATCCATAAAGAAATTCTCTACGAGAACGCTTGGCGGGATGGTCCGGCGGAGGATGTAGAAATCGGCCTCCAGGTCGGGATCGCCATCGGTGTAGTCGGTGCGGATGCGCTGGCCAGGGAGATGGAACTTTGCAGCATCGTATAGGCAGGAAGCAAGAGCATCGGCCTTGGTGTCACCTCTGGTGGTGTAGGCGCACCACCCGGTTGCATCGAGCCACTTATCGCCCTTCCCGGCAGCATTGGCGTGGATGGAGATGAGGATGACATTGTCCTTGCCCAGAAGTCGGCAAATCTCATTGACACGCCGGCATCGTTCGGGCAGTGGGACATCGGTGAGTTCTGGCACGAGCAACTGGGCATCGTGGCCAAGGTCGGTCAGGGCAGAAACTATCCGGGTAGCAATCAGCCGGTTCCAGGCGTATTCCCGAAGGACGCCATCGGGGCTGCGCTTACCCGGAGTCTCGGTACCGTGACCGTTATCAACAAGGATTTTCATAGCTGGTTAAGTGTTTAGGTTTCAACACCTAAGATACACAAAACCAGCGAGAAAAACAATAGTTCAATCTTTTGATAATACTGATTACTTGTAAGTTTACATCACAAAGTGAAGTACAACTACAACAATATAGAGTAGAACTTCTAGAGCAAAGCCATTCTTTATAAAGAAAAATACCCTTGCCAAAAAGCCGCCAATGCCAGATAAGGTATAAGGAGATGTTACGACGGCATCCGTTGCGGCATCAAGTCTATTCAGGACAAAGAAAATGAACAGAAATAACGTAATACCCCAAAACCACCACGGATGGGTTACTGGCCAATACAAAATATGATCGTACCACTTTAACCCAGTGTCGAACTTTGCCTTAATTTTGGTCAAAGACGCTTTCTGCGTTGTTGCGAATGAGAAAACCTCATCTATTCTTTGAGTCTCTGCTTCTGTAACAATCATTTTGCGCGATGTGATACTGTCTATCTGGGAATAACGCATATTCAACAACCTGGCCAACAACTGATTATCATCCTTGCATCGCGTTTTTAGATAATCGATTTTGGCTAAAGAGTCGACATCTCCTTCAGGAATAGTATACCGATTTCCACAGGAGGACACAACAAGAACCAATGCGAGGAATACCCCCATAAAAGAAAAACTTTTCATATAGTGCTTTACTTTAAGATTGTCGAAAAAAGATATGCGATTAAAAAAATAATGCCTTCAACGACTAAGCCAAATTTTGAGAGTTTTGCTACGCCTAGATATAATCCATCTGAATATATAGCATTTGAGTGGCGAATAAAACTCAATGTAACATTCCTAAATATTGCGAACCATGCAAGTATGCCTGTGATACTCCAGAACCACCAAGGATGGACTGTTGGGGATTGAAGAATATGATCGCACCAAAGGAAGTCAGGATCGTATGCAGCACGAAGCTTTTTAAATGATTTGCCATGCTCTTGTACATATTCGTATAGTTCATTACTCCTTTCAGCGACTACGGCCGAGGGCTTTGATTGGCTATTTACAATGGAAAATAGTTCCTGCTCTGATGTGCCAAGCATAGATGCGAGAGTCTTTATATCAACATCCTTCAACTGGGTAAGGGCTGAAATTTGTTCTACTGTATCAGTGATTACTGCTTCTTTTGATTTACATGAGTAAAAGAAAGGGAGCGTGATACACAACAGAAGGATAGATAACTGTTTTACATTCATACTCAGAATCAGATTATATTAAACTTAACCATTCTTTTTAATAGCATCAATCAGAGAATCAACATAGTGCTCAACACTATTTTTGACACCGGGAATATTTCGAAATCCGGGGTGATATGCATCCAACAAAGTTATCCCGTTCTTTTTATAAACGTTGATGAAACAAGTACCGTCAAACACATATCTCTCTATTGGTTCATCTGTACTCGTGAGAAAGTCCTCTCGGCAGCACTGAAGCGTATTACCAAAAACGACAACCTTAGGAGAATAGAGCTTTATCTGCTTCAAAACAACCGGTCGCCAATATTTCTCGTAGTAGTAAGAAATTGCCTTAGAATCTGAGGAGGTCAACGCTGGCATTTTACTAAGATTTATCCAGGCTACCTCACGAAGAACCTTCCCCATTTCAGGGTCATTACGTATGTAGTCCATTTCACTGTAGGACAACTGGTTCTTCAAACCATACATTACGTAAATAACACGCTGCCACGTCAAAACTCTCCATTTCTGGTTCTCGTCCATGAAACAATCTTTAGGAATGGACCAGCCGCCACCTATGGGTTTGCCATCTACAAAGTCATCGTAGGGTTCCTTAAGAATCCACGCGACTTTATATGGGCTATTTGAGTATGCTTCGAAATCTGCGATACCATCATAAATAGCATCATTGGACTGATTATATTCTTTTACAATATTTTCAATAAGTTGGTCTATCCTTGATTGTGAAGAGTCAAAGGCTTGTTTCGAAAAGAACATAACAATCTGTGTGTCAATATTTAACAGTCAAATTTCTCAACAATTTCCCCGAGAGTATAGTCCAGTTGTGCAGCGACGAATTCGATGCCGGTAGCCTCATCAAGAACAATGATCTGTTCTCCGTTTTCGTCTTTGATGAAGTTGATTTGGGCGTCGATGACTTCAATCACCATATAAGGACGTTTCCCAGAATATGCACCCGTCAGGAACTTGATGCGGTCGTAGTGAACGGGGTGCGGAATGACCTCCCCAGGGCACTCTTCCTCAGATGGAAGTTCTGCATCTCCTGCGAATTCTTTGTCACCGATGGTGTAATAAACGAATTTCCTAACATTTTCCGGGAAGATGTCACGGTACTCATGGGTCTTCTCTCCAGCCAGAATCTGGTCGAAGTATATGCGTTTAAGGTTGAGTGTCAGAGTCTTCATTTCTTCGTCTGTGGTTATATCATTTCAACTTTGAGCCCTAAACCAAGTCTATTCGAAATCTCGGAAATCTGGGCAAATTTAGTTCCCGTGTCAGAACATGTATTGCATAACCAACCGTTGCCGACGGGCTTGCAAGGCTTCTCATAGCGAGGTGCAGGATTCTTGAGGATGAGATTATCCCCACAGCAAATGATGCCGAGGTCACGAACTCGATCGGCCCCTGCGTATTTCACGACCTCGACCAGCGCTTCCAAGACCTTCGCCGGAAAGATTACGCGGCCTTCCGGAAATGTAACTCGGATCTTGGCACGTGTCCCTTCTGGGATTTCTACGTGGGGCAGAACGGTGATTTCTGAGCCATCAAGCGGAACGAGATAAACCTTCAGGTCCAGTTCGAGTTCATCTGAAATAGTCTGGAGGTCATTGCACTTTGTATTGGTCGAGCTGTTGGTCATCACGTACCAGCCATCTCCGATAGGCTTCTGATATTGTGCATATCGTGAGTCAAGGGTCTTGGAAACCACACCAACACCGGCGTGTGAAAGGTTCACAAGAGCAACCAAGTCCGGGTCAATCAGTTTGATGGCCCTGGCGTAGGTCTCACTGACATTCTTATCCTGGAGTACGGTCCCATCAGGGAATTCAACACGGAGGATATGGGTCTTGCTACGCTTAGGCGCTTCAAGGGTTACGGAGATTGGAGAGGATGAGGAAGATGACACCGGCGCGTCGTGAACATACGGGTCTGCCCAATTGATAGCATTCATCAGTTTGCCCCAGTCGGCCAACGTCATGTTCGGGAACCGGTTTCCGTAGATTCGCTCTATGGCGTTGAAAGCAGCTGCTTTCTTCGGGTATTCAACGTCAAGATAAGGCCGCAGGATGTCAATTAGTTCAGGATTGGCAATACGAGTCAGTTTGCCGTTTTCGTCGGTGTATTCTGCCTCCCAATCGTGAACAATGGGCTCCGGTTCAGAAACAGGTTCTTCTACCATATGGGAGCCATAAGGGAGCGGTTCACGTTCTTGGAGTAGATGCGGTTCCTCATCGTTTCTGGCATAAGCTTGCGTTTCACTGAGGAAGGCCACATACTGCTTCATGGCAGCCGAGTAATCATGGTGCTTATGCTCATTCAGAGCGTGGATGTCCGGAATGCTGAAAAATCTGTCAGCGGCGTCAGCATACTCTTTATAACTCGAACAGGCATCGAACAGGTCACGGTGCAGTTGAATCATTCCTGCATTGAGCAAGAATTTGATTGCACGGACATATCGCTTGACTGTTGCTGGAAGATAATCCTTCGGTGTCAGATACTCTTCAAACTTCTGTAATGCTCCATCCGAACAGAAATATTCGAACAAGTTGGTAACTGGAACATCGAAGGCTTCTTCTACAGGATTTTCCGTTTGGGTATCGGATTCAGTATCGTCCTCGATTTCAAGGATAAGGTTTCCTGTGCCTTCCGGACGAATCTCCTGGCTGATACGTGTAAGATAGTCAAGATAGGCGTTCAGTGCTGCGGAAATGAGATTATGCCATTTTTCGTTCTTTTCGTGGACTTCATCCAGAGCAACGAACTGAGGAATGGCGAGGCGATATTCCGAAAGAGAGTCGAAGGCGTAGAATATTTTACGGTTTCTGGTTATGGTGCCGTCAGAGATCAAGTTTTTGACCACACGGCAGTAGTTGCCTATCGTTACCTGGGACATCCCTTCATCAGCAAGATACTTGGCAAATTCAGCCACGTTTGCCGAGTCGGTGAATGTCTTGAAGGCTTCGTTGGCTTCCGGCCGGCGCTTTGATCCCATTGCAACGTAATCGCCTTCTGCGAGGAAGTAGCTTTGGACATTGATAAAGAACATCCGGATTAGTTCGCGAGGAAACACAACAACTTCACCTTCGTTGCTGAGTTCCATCCGTTTGAGTTGCTTTTCCTCACGAGCTTGTTGCTGCAGGGACAGTCTGGAGTAGAAAGAGACGTTACCGGTGCTGTTAAGGCGCTGTTTTACCCAGACTGGATTCCAAGTTGCATAGACATCATTGTCTCCATCGTATCCGAGCAGGATAAAATCGGCCTCGGATTCTTTGATAGGTTCAAAATCGTCTCTCTGGGGCAGTTGGGCACGCCATACATCCGGATTCTCGAAATGAGCGGACGTCAAGTTTTTGATATAAATCCAGTATTCCGTTCCGTTGAGGAGGATGCGGAATGGATTGAGGCCCTCAATGTAGCGGTAGCTGGCACCGCTCAGGGCTTCGAGGAATAGCATCTGGAGTTCTTGTCTGTCAATCTTCTGTACCATAGGCTATATCAGACTTCTGAATAAAGGACTCGTTTCCATATCAAAAGGCGATTCTTCTTTCCGGGCATCGGTCAGTCCGTTCAAATTGCTCGAGAATTTTACTTCGGTTACAAGGGAAGGGACTGCATCCTTCGATATGCTGGGAATATCGTGATAGTCGTAGAATTCAAGGAAATCTACGGCAGACGTATAATCGTAGAACACGTTTTCGAGTTTTGCGAGATCTGAGCCTACCGTTTCTGCAATAATAGTGAAGAGGCGGATTTGAGAATCAACGGCGCTCACTCGCTCCCGGATTTTGTCGTAAAGCCCCTTAACTGATAATCCATCAGCGGCTGGGCCGGACTCGCGCACCACTGTCGACGCAATCAGAAGCCGGGAATTAGGGGACGGATTCAACTGGTCCAGCGAGAACTTGTGTATGCGCTCTTCAGAAGATGTACTTTTGACCTCGATTTTGTCGCGACCGAGGGTGAAGTCATATTTCGCCGACGGAACTGAGTGCCATGCGTTGATGAGTGTTTCCGGCTGTGTACTCTGTTCAATGACGAGCAACTCTGCCCATAGCCCTTGAATCTTCTTTTTGGGCGGGTTGGTCAGGGCATCGAAAATGGCAATGAGGTTCTCAACTTCCACAGAGAGTTCACGATTTGACGGAATGGGCTGCAATCTATGCAGCATCATCGTGAATATTTCAATGAAGTACGACTGGAGAGGAGCATCCAAGGAACGGAGGGTTATGATGCAGAAGGTGTCGTCCTGAGCATTTCCGTTATCATCAATCAGCTTACAGGATACATTATACTCCACAGACAAAATCTCACGCACAATGTTCTGGACTGACGAAGCAGATGAGTTCGTGCGAACGAAGAACATCGGGAACCCTTCCTGGGAAACACCCAGTTTGTGTGGCAGTTCATCAATAGACACAACGGTGAAACGGCCGTCATCAGCGGCCTGATTGCGAAGCGCCTGAAAGCGAGCATAAAGTGCATTAATCTGTGGCATAGTGTGTTACCTCCTATTCTTCGTCCTCCTCGTCATCCGAATCGTCTATGTTATACTGTTCGTTGGATGTGTATGTTGCGGCCAGTTCCTTTGGAACATATATGGCCATTGTGTAGGCCTCTTTAGGATAATCGAGTTCTGCGCCTTTAAGCCGAATGTGATACAGTTGGAATGTCAGCGTCTCGTGGGAACCGACAATCTTGGCATCACCCGGGTAGTTCGTTGAATCTGTCGCTGAACTGGGACCAGCAAAGATTTGCGTATTGGCTGCCAGGCGGCGCTCGGCAGCATCGAAATTACGTTCAATGGCGGGAGCGCCGAAAGCCATCTGGTAGAAATAGACGTAATCAACCTTGTCATCACCAGATGCACCGGCAAGGTAGCGCAGATATCGAATGGTATCGGCCTTTCGCTGGGCGTCCGGCCAGTTCTTGAAATTGAAATCGCTGAGGAATTGGATGGCATCGTCAATGCCGAGTTTCAGCCAGCGATGTGTACGATACAGGGTTGTATCCTGGCGGATTGTCCAGTCGTGCTCGTGGTCCTGTAGGAACTTGGCCACAAGTTCATCATTACGCTCAATCGTGGATTTGCTGGAGAAGGCCTGTAGGGCATTCATACCGGACATCCTTGTATTGACCACCCAGATGGGCAGAACATTGGCTCTTGTAGGCCGCAATGAAGGAGAAAGTAGTACCTTCCTTTCAGCTGCTTCGAGTGAATCGCAAGAAGCCAATGTGGAGCGGAGTTCCTCTTCATGCTTGACGTAATTCAGATAGTTGGCAATGGAGTTGCCAGGTAGAAAAACGCGGCAGGATTTGATGTAATCCATCTTGTAGCCGAAGAACCGGCAGCGTTGCTGAATGGTATCGGCATTAGTCGCGCCCTTGGTATAGCGAGGCATATAGGTTGTGGCCAACTTCTCCACAGTGAAGCCACGATTGAGCATTTCAGCGCCAACAAGAATGTGCATCTTGTAGTCATCCCACTGAATCTCTGTCTGAGCTTCCGCATCAGTATTGACCAGGTACACTTTCTTGGATTTCAGTACTTCGGCGATGAGAGGCTTGATTTCTTCAAAACTGGGGCGTTCGTCTATTTCGTAATGTTCAAGAGCCAGTGGGAACAACTGTTCAAAGCGCTTGAGCATCTGAACCTTGTCGTAGTTGTCATCTGACTTTCCCATCAAACGACGCCAGGTCTTCAGTTCGGTATCGATCCACTGCCAGAAGGTCTTGTTCCAATCAATTGTGTTATCTGGGTGGACCATCATGGACAGATAGTTGACTCCATCCACTTTGAGGTACTTCACGACAATGGCCACGGCCAAAGTGTGCATCATCAAAGCATCCCGGAGTGATTGCGGCATCTCCGTAAGCGGATTGTATTTCTTGTGAAATACCTCCTTCTCAGGGATTTCGATAATCAGTTCACCATTGTAAAGGTCTCCATTGTCACCTTTACCGAAGAAAAGTTTCCCACCGACATATCCCTCACCGGGAGTGAGAAGAGTGTGGCTCTTCGGGGAAAGGAGATCCTGCATACTGATGAGGATATTGGCCTGAGGGGTTGCGGTATACTGGATGTATGTATTTCCCGGAAGGTCGGCGCGGAGTTTAAGAATGGCGTCGTATGTACGGGATTTGGAGTCTTCCTCGTATTTGCTGTTCCGGCGGCCATAGCTATTGAGGGAAGCCTGGTCGGCCTCATCGTCGATAATGATGACCGTCTCGTTTGCCATCAAATCTTTGACTTCGGAGTTGTTGAAAATCTGACGGACTTTCAGGATATGGTCATAATGCTTGAGTATCGGGATAAGCACAATAGGCTTCTCGATGGATTCCAGGTTCCCGACAATATCGTCAATGTCGGTTGCTGTGGGGTTCGGATGAATCTTGTAATAGTCGTTGTTTGCCCCGTTTTTGCCGATCAGATCCTTGCGAAGACGCTTTTGGGTCTGATCAAGGAGGTTGTTTTTGGTACCGGCCAAGTAGATAATGACTCGATAACCATTGTCTTTAGCCAAAGCGGTGACGCCCGTAAAAGACATGGTTTTTCCACTTTGGACGTATCCAACGGCAAGGTGGGTGGTTTCGGGAAGGTTGACGGCATAGTGAGGGTTGCAGTGGGCCAGAACGTCGCAGGCTTCTTCGCGGAAAGTCGCAATGGCGGCATTTGACAACCCTTTGGGATTGCTTTCAGAGCGGCGGATATAGTCGATAAACTTTTCGAAGAATTCTCCGCTGGTCACCTCCTGCAGAACATTCTTCTTTGGGTTATCGGTTTTAGTGCCTTTATTGACTATGATTTGCTCCATCCTATACTTTTGTCTTCTTTATGTATTCGTTGAAAAAGTCCATCATCGCCATAGCCGTCTTGTTGTTGACAGCCTCCGTGGTATAGCGTGCGACGGCGAGGGTTTTAAGCAGTGCGATGACGGGATCAGTGGGTTCACCAAAGACTTTGAAGAAATCGTGCTTGACGTTGATGTTGCATACGATAGCGTCGGGTTCGTCTTTTGAATAGCCCAGCCAACAGAGTTCATTTCCTTCATCAATGAACTTGACAATCATCCGGTGCATCTTTCCGTTGATTTCATAGAAGTCAGGCTGCTTGAACTCGTTAATGATATTCTCCTCGGGAACCGGCTCCGGAACGACAGGCTGCTGTTCGGCGACTTTAGCCTTTTCCTCAATGGGTTTCGTGTCAATGGATACTGGAGTGCGCTTGGTTTTGGGTGCTTCGTCGTGGCGAGAAACAATTTTCTTTACCAGGCGAGCGGTGTTGTCCGCACGATAGTTGTCTGCCTGGGCGAGGATGTCAGCATCAGGGTCACGGAGTTCATCCCGAAGGGCTTCCATGAGCATCTCTAAGTTCTCTTTATCTTGAATATCATTCTTGTTGAATGAAACCGCGAAGCCTTCAAGTTCGAGTTCGCCAAAAATACGCTTGTACCGGAATGTGCCGGAAGAGGATCCGAAGATACTCTTGGGGAAATATCGGCCATCTTCTTCGGCACCGATGATTACACGACCACGGCGGGAAAGAACAAGGCCGTTTTGAGTACTCTTGAGTTCCTTTAGAATACCAATGAATCCAGTGGCTTTGTAAGGACCAAACTGGAAGTCGATGTCTTTTTTCCAGAGTCTGGAAGGGCCTTCCATATTCTTGTAGTATGGCGCATTCAGAATCGCATATTCCGAGAATTCAAGCGGCTCATTGTTGATGTAGAGCTCGAGTTCTTGGTTGCGAAGAGAGTTTCTGTAGATGCTGGCAAGCTCAGCCTTAATCTTGAGAAAACTCTTTTCGGTAGGGACGTTTTTCGTCGGGGCAGTTATCGAGACCTTCGTGTAGTGGGCGTTTGGTTCAGCGGGTTCACTTTTGACATCGACTTCCTCAAGATTGTTCTTGGTGACGACATTCTGGTCAAAGCGGACAATGCGGGCAATCCCTTCTCCGAGTGCTTTGGTGTTTACCGTCCATTTGTTTCCAAGCCAGCATGCTGCTGTCTTTAAACCCATACCGAATTCATTCAGCCCGGTATTGTCATCAGGAGCACTGGCCGGTTCGAAAGCATTCACGAATCTGTTGGCAGCAATACCCCCAGCGTTGTCTTCAACGACGAAACTTGTAGCCTTGCGCAAAGACATTTTGGTTTCGTTTTCGTCCCAATGTATGAAGATCTGGACACGTAGTTTATAGTCGGGGTCTAACGCCAACAGTTCCTCCCGGTGATCCCGGAAGGACTGTAAGGCATTGTCAACGAACTCAGCGAGGACGTGAGGAACCGTGTTGGGAAGGTCTTCAAACCTTCCGTACATCTGCGAGCCTATACGCACGCTGACTTTATCGATGATTACGTCACTCATATCACTTGATCAGGTTTTTGGCGATTCTGTAAACTACATCTACATTGACGGCATTGCCGAGAGCTTCGTAAACGCGAGATTGTGTGAGATGGAAATCTCCCTCCCCGAATTTGAGATCTTCCATACACTGGAGAGCCGCAGCTTCTCGCATAGTCATATACCTGCCTTTGTTGGGCTCTCCTTCAGCGAGAGACTCCGGAGGAAGGTTAATCCAGGGACAGATGGGAACCTGTGTTCCCACGAGATTGAGTGCGGGGGCGAAATTCGGGAGTTTGACGCGAATTCCGGACGCGCGGAACTGGATAATCTTGTCTTCCATAGTGGTTGTCGCCTTGGGACCGCAGTTCCATTCCAGTTTCAGATGGCTGTTTTCAAAGCGCTGTACCTTCCTTAGCCAGACATCCAGCCATTCCTTATTGCGCTCATAAAAATCGCGGTTCTCCTGAATATAGCGGATTTTCCACTTAGGGAACTCTTTGGATGTAGCAGTGCGAGCATAGACCGGAAGTTGAGCAAGACAGTCTTCAAGGTTCCAGCCTTCTATCATACGCCCAAGTTTCCCGCGCTTTCCAAGAAGATTGTCGGCTGAATTGAATGCAGGGGCAGGAGAAACGGGATAATCTGCGCCAAATTCCATGGCCCAGATGGGGAAACGAGGGATTTTTCCTTCGTGCTTCATCGTGAGGTCAAGAAATTCCTGCCAGACTTCCATCTGGTGGCGTGTGTCGGGCTTGAGGTGCATATACTGCGTGCTGGACTCATCCAGAACTGACTTGATATGGGTCTTCTTTTTGAGCGGCTTGGGGTATTTGAAATCCCCGAGTCCGCCTTTCCTGCGGTCGGCTGCAACGATGTAAACCCTGCGGCGATGCTGCGGGATACCGAATTGATGCGGGGACAGAATCTCCGGAGTGGGTACATCGTATTCCAATTTATCCAACTCCCGCAAGATGACACGCATTGTGTCACCACCGTCGTGCCCATTGAGATTTGACACGTTTTCGAGTAAGACGTACTTGGGCCGGTGGTATTCGATTATCTTGCAGATAGTAAAGAAGAAGTTCCCGCGTTCTTTTTTGTCCTTGAATCCTTCTCGTTTACCAGCTTGGCTGAACGGTTGGCATGGGAATCCTGCGCATAAAATATCGTGGGCCGGAATGTCTTTCGGCTCAATTGAGAGTATATCGCCGTGAATTACGCCATCTCCAAAGTTGATTTCATACAACTGCTGGAGATCCTCCTTCAACTCGCTGGCGAAAACGCACTCGTGCCCCAGTTTCTGGAGAGCGAGATGGAATCCACCCAGACCGGCGAACAGGTCTATGAATTTCAATCCCATAGGATTTTTGTGCTTTCTGGCTATTATTTTCTGCTTAAACATACAAAGTTAGCGATTTTTGCAGATATTTTTGAATAATTCGACACTTATAAATGTCGCGCACGCGAGAGACATCACTTATTTGCCTTTCTATACTGCCCCAAATCCATCCTCTCCAGCAGCCCTTCTTCCGTCCATTTCTTGATATTCCGCTCGGCGGTGGAGAGCGGCATTCCCAGCCGGGAGGAGATGTCGATGAAGGTCTGGCGGTCGAATTCGTCCGGCAGGGCGTCCAGGAAAAGCTGGCGACGGACGGTTTTCTGTCCGGTGCCGGCAGGCCGCTGCGTGCCCACCCTCGGCAGGTCCTTGAATACCCGGGCGGTGTGCTGCAGGAGGGCCTTGGAGATGGCCATGGCGGAGTTGAAGTCGTCGTCCAGGCATTCGAGGTCGGTGCCGAAGGAGCCGTCGTCCATCGTCCTGACGGCGGAGAGAATCATGGCAATGCGGAAGGTGATGAGGCCCAGGCGGCGGACGGAGGCGATGATTTCGTCTCCAAGGAGCTGCGGGTATTCCCGGTGGACCACGCTGAAGTATCCATTGAAGGCGTCTTCCTGGGCGGGCGTGAGGTGGAAGGTGATTTCACCTACTTCGCGCAGCACGTTGTAGAAGTCGTTGAACTGGGCGCCCAGGCCCTTGAAGTAGTTGTCAGCTGTGCCGCCATCGGCCTTGGCGAAGACGTTCTGCCACTCCAGGCTGGTGGTGAGGTAGTAGAACATAAAGCGGCTGAAAAGGCCGTTCTCGGCATCCGTGATGAGGTTCTGGACCTGCTTGGGCGTGCCGGTGAGCAGGCAACTCAGCCTCGGGTTCTTGAGGTTGACGTATTCGCGGTCTTTTCGGCGGACATAGGAGATGTTCTCGTGGTGGAAGGCCTTGCGGAAGCCGTCGGAGTAGTTGCCGTAGTCGGAGGAGAAGGTGTTGGCGAGGGTGTCGCCTTCGGTCTCGAACATGATGCCCTGGCCGTCATTGTCGCCAAGGACCTGATAGACGGCGGTGGCGCTGGAGTTGGCGGGGATGAAGAGCATCCGCAGGGGCGGTTCCTGGGGCTTGTCCATGTTCATCTTCTTCTTGTTGGCCTGGTACTGTTGCATCTTCTGCTCGTATTCCATTTCTTCGGCCTCGTTGATCTCGCGGAGGCGGTCGTGGATGGGGTCGATGAGGTATTTGCAGAGAGAGAGTCGTCCTTTGCCGGAGGAGGCGCGGGCCGTGACGAAGAGGAAGAGGTTGGACCAGACGGGGCGTTTGTTGTAGATGCCGGATACGTTCGGGAGGACGGCGGAAATGACCGTGAGGGAGCCCAGGAGCAGGATGTCGGCGTCTTCTTCGGAGACGGACTGGTCCACAATCTTGCGGAAGAATTCCGGCAGGAGGTCGCGGATTTCGCGGGCGAAGGTGGGAAGCGGCGGTTCTTCTTCGCCCTCACTTGCCCCGTCTCCCTCATTTCCCTCATTCGGGGAAAATGATGTGGTGTTTTGACGGGTTGCCCCATTCGGGCGGAATGAGGTATGTGAGGGATGTGAAGGAAGTGAGGGAATGGAGACGGAGATGCCGGCGTCTTTGGCGAGCTGGAAGAAGGTTTTGATGGTGATGCCGGTGCCGTGGGCACGGAGGCATTTGTCGTACTGGCTGTCACATTCTTTCTCGGTGTAGCCGGGATAGAAGCGGGAGATGCGGTGGTAGTAGTCTCGGCCGTTTTCACCCAGGGCATCGCTGAGGGCGAAGCCGAGGTCTCGCCAGGTGGCGTAGTCGCCGGTGATGTCCACGTGGGCGGCTTCGATGCGCTGGGTGACGATTTCGATGTCGTCTTCGGGGGTGCCGGTCTGGGCTTTGGGCTGCGGGGTATGCTGGGAAACGGGCTGGTTCTGGGGCTCGGCCCATTCTTCGGGATTGAATGTCTTTTTCATTATCTGGTGGCGTATTTGGGATTGAGGTAGGCGTTGGGATCGTAAGGAAGGAAGCAGGCGCGGGAGAGGTCTTTGCCGGAGCGGTCCGGTTCGATGCCGTAGGTCTGCTTGATGTAGTAGGCTACGCGGCGGAAGTAGTCGGCGTGGGACAGGCGGTTTTCGGCGATGGGGATGACCCATTTGAGGCCGTGGCCGGAGGGGCTGCGGAACAGCAGTTCCGTCTCGAAGTATTCGTCCTGCAGTAGCGCTTGGAAGAGGCCTTCTACATCGGCCAGGTGGTCGAAGTCCAGGCAGATGAGGTTGGAGACTTCAAGGACGTCTTTGTCGCTGCGGGTGCGGAACTGGCCGCAGAAGGTGGCGTAGTCGAAGTGGGCGGCTTTGTAGAGGCGTGCCTGGTTCTTGTCGGTGATGGAGCGGAGGGTCTTTGTCTGTTCGGCGGCGTAGTGGCCGGTGATGTAGGCGAAGGCTCCGGTGAGGGTGATGCTCTTGTAGGGGCGGGTGTTGGTGATGGGGGCACGGAAGAAGGAGAATTTCGGCCCCTGGGGCTTTTCTCCGGGCTTCTGGTAGTACTGGAAGTCTTCCTCCAGGTGAAGGTTCATTTCTTTGTTGATGTGCTCCAGCAGGAACTGGCCGGATTTGCCGTAGTAGCGTTCGGCAAAGTCGAGGGCGTCGCCGTCGGGGATGGTGCCCGAGAGGTCGTGATGGACGGCAAGTTCGTCACAGAGTTTTTTTTCGGGCTCCAGGCGGATGATGTTGATTTTCAGAGTGGGCTCCCAGCTGTGGAAAGGGTTGCGGATGATTCCGCAGTCCCTTCCTTTGACGTGCATCACGATTTCGGCCGGGAAGTGCTCCCGGATGATGTGGGAGTAGATGTCGGCCCCGTAGAGGGTCTTGCCGAGGATGGTGGCTCTATTGATCATGGCTGTCCTCCTTTTTGGGTTCTTCGTCCAGGAAACTGGAGCCGTGTTCTTTGTATAGGCGGCGGAAGGCTACGGCGAAGTCGTCGTCGGATTCGAGGAGGTATTCTTTCATGATATCTCCGAGGAGGCGGGGCTGTTTCATCTCAAACCTCCTTTTCTTTCCATGGTGAGGTTGAGGGCGTCCACCTGAAGGTCAGCATCCGTCTTGTGTGCGTTCTGCGAGAGCCAGGCGTCGATTTCGGACTTTTTGAATCTCAGGCGTTTTCCCGTTTTACTATAGGGTATGAGGTTGTCACATACCCAGCCGTAGACCGTGGATTTGGCCGGGTGCTCCGGCAGATAGCCGATGAGTTGGTCCAGGTCGAACCATTTGTCTTCAATCACGGCGGTGGTTTCCTCCTTGTGAGAGAGGATGAGTTCTTTCAGTTCATCGACCTTATCGATGAGGGCGGCGACTGCACCGGGCAGTTCGTTGAATGTAAGTTCTTGCGACATAAATCTTGTTGTTTATGTCGTGTCGCTTCTTTCTTTTGGCGCCTTATATTACAAAGAAAGCTCACGACGGTTATCGTGAGCAAAGGTAGATGTCCGCAAGTAGACCGTTTTTGTAGTGAACGATCAGTACAAAAACATTTTGCCGTTATTTGGAGATAATCTCTTTTTGCTTGGCAAGCATATCCTCAAAGACTTTTGTGAGAGCTTTTTGATCTGATACAGAGGCTCCTTTGGTGGTTGAAAGGAGGTTTTGGTAGTCTTTGAAATTCTCGTTCAGGAGTTTGCCAAGGGCCTGGAAGAAATCAGACTTCTTGGCTTTTGAGGCATCAGAATCGACGATGAATCCCATTTCGAGAAGAACGTTCATCACACGGACGAAATCGGTTTTGCGGCCCTTTTTCTGCTGCAGGTGGAACTTGGAAGAGTCCGTGTCCGGGAGGGAGGATTCGTCGGGAAGGTGGCGGTCCAGTTCTTCCTCAATACGGCCGAGCCGCTTGTCATCCTGTGCTGTTCTGCTGATAATCTCGCAAATGAACCGGCCAGTCAGATCCTTTGCCGCCTGGCTTTCATAGCTGCTGTCGTCGAGAAATACGCGGACGGCGGCGATGGGGTTGGATTTGACCAGCCTCATTTCGTCATAGATGCGGTAGGCATTGTTGAACCAGGTGAGCAGTTTCGCTTCATCCGTGATGCCTGCATCGGTGAGGTCCTGATACTTGGCGAAGTTGATGTCATCGTCCAGGAATTCTGAGAGGCTGGATTTCGGGTAATCGTCGCGGGAGATTTTCAGCGCCTCGACAATTCCGTGTTCGTCCGGCACACAGTCTATCGGGTTGGTCGGCCGCTGGCTGTTGCGAAGGTTCCCCAGCAGGAAGTAGAGGTAGCCGAAGGTCTTGTCTTCCTTGATGACGTCGAACAGTTCGTCGCGGACGGAAGCCGCGATTTCAACCGGGATTTCTCCTTCTCGCATCTGAAACTCCTCCGGCT
This sequence comes from uncultured Bacteroidales bacterium, assembly GCA_900316045.1. Lineage (GTDB taxonomy): Bacteria > Bacteroidota > Bacteroidia > Bacteroidales > UBA932 > Cryptobacteroides. The sequence continues at coordinate 16,539 of ONBM01000018.1, forward strand.
CTGCCGTCTGCATGGCGTTGTTTTTCTCGTAGAGTTCCTTCTGGAGCAGGCAGGCCTGGAGGCGGATGTCGGCGATAAGTTTTCGGTTGTAGTAGTCCACGGTCTGCTGCCGGCTGGAGCGCAGGGGCAGCATTTCGTCAATGATCTGCCGGATTTCGGCAGAATATTTCAGCGTAGCCTCGTTCGCTACAATGTATTCTTTAGCTCTCATTTTTTCTTGTCAAGTTCTTCTTCCAGCAGCCGGATGCGTTTTTTAAGTTCTTCGATGGAGGGCAACTGGTCCTGGATCTCTTTCACCTGGATATTGTTGTAGGAAGCGACTCCCATTGGTGTCTGGACGCCTTTGAATGCGTATTGAACTTCCGTTTCGTCTTTGTTGCTGCAGATGAGCAGACCGATGGTCGGATTCTGGGAGGGCGTCTTGATCAGGTCATCAACGGCGTTTACATAGAAATTGAGTTTGCCGGCGAATTCCGGTTGGAAAGGAACCGCTTTGAGTTCAACCACGATGTAGCAGTTGAGCGGGATGTGGAAGAAGAGCATGTCCAGTTTCCTCGTCTTTCCTGCCACGATGATTTGCTTCTGCCGGCCCAGGTAAGCGAATCCTGTTCCGAGTTCCAGAAGGAAGTCGGTGAGATGTTTCTCCAACTCAGTCTCCAGTTCTTCTTCCTCGTAGCCTTTTTTCAGGGATGCGAAACCGAAATCGTAGGTGTCTTTGGTAATGGCTTGAGCGAGTTCACTTTGGGGGGAAGGAAGTTTATCACTGAAATTGGTAATAGCGCCGCCGGATGTATGGTAATAATCCGCCTTGATGCAATTCATCAGGGTATTGCGGCTCCAGCCTTCCGAAGCCGAATGCAAGACGTAGAATAGGGCTTCTTCGAGAGTTTTGCACTTGGCGATAATCTCTGCATGATGCCCCCAGGGGACGTAAGCAAATATTTCAGGGAATGCGACGCCATCCTGCTGGCTTATTATACGATCGTGAATTTCTCCCGCAAGTTGTGGGAGTTTCTTACGTCCCTGTAAATCAGCCCTTTGTAATTCTCCCACAAGTTGTGGGAGTTTTTGCGACTCCTGAGCATAGAACATATACCACTGTTTCATCCGCCACAGGTTCGTAGTGCTGAAGCCCTTGGATTCCGGGAAGGCGGCTTGGAGGTCCAGGCTAACTTGTTCAACAATCCCTGATCCCCATTTCTCTTCAGCCTTGCGCGTCACGAGGTCGCGCCCCAGCTGCCAGTTGAATAGCAACTGTTCAGCGTTCACCTTGACGGCGGCCTTGATTTGGGCATTGCGATACCGGGCTTTGATTTCACCCAGCCATTGCATGTATTCCTGGTCTATTTTCACGTCGTGGATTTTCACGACTTTCGGTGCATCATTTTTCATAATGCGAATATACTGATTATTCGGTGGTTCTACAAGGCGGGAATGAGGTTGACGGCTTTGCGCTTGTTCTCATCCACGATCTTTGCATAGATTTGCGTGGTGCGCATATTGGCGTGTCCAAGGAGCTTGGAAACGGTGTAGAGGTCGGCGCCGTAGGTGAGGGTGAGCGTCGCAAATGTGTGGCGTGCGACGTGGAAGGAGACGTGCTTGGTAATCCCGGCTTTCTTCGTGAGGGTGTGAAGGCGGGCGTCTGCATTGCCTACCTGGTCGGGAAGTTTGTAGAAGATACGGGCGTTGTCCGTGGCATCGCCTCTCTCGGGAAGCCAGGCGATAGCGTTGTCTGAGAGCGGGATGAAGATGTCTTTGCCGGTTTTCTTCATCTTGGTGTCAAGACGCATCGTCCCGTCCGGACCAACGGTGAGTTCGCCCCAGGTGAGTTTGTAGATGTCGGAGTACCGGAGGCCGGTGAAGCAGGCGAACATAAAAGCAGGCTTGATGTCATTCTTGGGCCGGTATTCGGTTTCGGATATTTTCTTGACTTCATCGAGCGTGAGGAAGGCGCGGGATTTCTCCTCGGCACGTGGTTTTAGACTGGCATCAATAGACTTGCCGGGATTCTTGAGGATGATACCTTCTCGTTCTGCCTTGTTGAGGGCGACCATCACGCGGGCAAAGAGGGCTTCTTTATAGACGCCACTCAGTTTTCTGGGTTTGTCGGATCTCTTGCGGCCCAGTTTGTCGAAGTCGTACTTATCATTATTAAGGTAGTCGATAAATCCAATCAGGTACTCTTTGGTGACCGCGCTGAAGGGGACGACTTTGCCCTTGTAATCGACCAGCCGCCGTATGGCGCTACGCATCAGCACGCCGCAGGCAGTCTGGCCGTTGGCCTCGTAGGTTTCGGCCATTTTCTCCAGATACTGGATGAAGTTCAGTTTCCGTGTACGTTTAAGATCCTTGAAACCGAACTCTCCGTTCTGAATGCTGACAATGCGCTCGGCCTTGACGGCATTGGCCAGGCGGAGCTGCTCTTTGTTCCACAATTTGTCGGCCCTGGTCTTCTCCGGCTTGAGGTAAATGTTCAGGAATTCGTACTCCCGGACTCCATTTACATAGATGTCCAGGTATATGGATTGGTTCCCGTTTTTGAGTTCCTTGAAGCGAATCTTTACAGGCTCCTTTACTTGTTTTTTATCCTCGTTCTCCATGACAATCAATCATTTATATCTGAAAACAAATATAAAAAATATTCGGGACTTTTGCAATAGAGTAACAAAAGTCCCGAAATATCCATTAACGATTTGTAAGCGAATCGCAATTTTATGAACTTATTTGCCGGATTTTACATTTGTTTTTGGGTCACGAACGAGTAACATTTTTTGCGAAAAAGTAACAAAATTGCGGGTTAATATCGAAAAACATCGATGGCGTGCCGTAGAGCGAAATCGCCGCTATATCGCATTTTGCGGCCGTTTTTCTTATGGATTCTGTCCGATGTTTTCTTTTGCAATTTCACGTAGTCTATGAAGTTAGAGTCTGGCATGAGATATATTCCTAAAACTTATCCAGCAGGTCAGAGATTCTCTGGCGTACCTCCTCGATGGTGCCGGTACCGTCTATTTCGTAATATTTGCCAGCCCTCTTGTAGTACTCTACGAGTGGCTCTGTCTTCTCGTGATAGGTCTTGATGCGGTTGGCGATGGTCTCGTCTTTTGCATCGTCTGCTCTTCCCTCTATTGATGCGCGGTGTTTGATTCTTTCCTTGATCATAGAGTCAGGAATCATCAGAGAGACCACTGCGGTGACCTTCTCTTTTGACTTGTCCAGCATTTTGTCCAAGGCCTCGGCTTGAGCGATGGTCCTAGGGAATCCGTCCAGCAGGAAGCCGTGAACGCCCGTAACTGTCTTGAACTTGTTCTCTATCATGCCTTCTACTATCTCATCTGGAACCAGTTCGCCAGCCTCAATGAGAGCTTTCGCTTTCAGTCCAAGCTCGCTTCCCTTAGCCATTTCGCCACGAAGCAAGTCCCCTGTAGAAATGTGGCATAAGTTGCATTTTTCTACCATTGCTGCGGCCTGAGTGCCTTTCCCAGCACCTGGAGGCCCGAAAAGAATGAAATAATTCATATTCGTATCCAAAACATAAATGTCTTTGTAATTTCGCCCTAGCTCGTCATAGTCCAGTCCGAAACCCACTATGAAATCGTTAGGAATCTCCATGCCCACGTAGTCGAGTTTAACATTTTTGCCATAGACTGCGGGCTTCAGCAGCATTGTGCAGACCTTCGATTCTTTAGCTCCCTTCTCTTCCATGATTTTTTTCAGGTCTACGATGGTTTGGCCCGTGTCCACGATGTCTTCGACGATGATGACTCTCTTGTCCTTCACGCTTCCGGTCAGGCCCATTACCTCGCGAGTCTTGCCAGTCGAATGCGTGCCGACGTAGGAGGAGAGTTTCATTGAAACAATCTCGCAGTTGAATGTGAGCCTCTTCATCAGCTCGGCCGTGAACAATATTGAACCATTGAGCACGCATAGGAGCACAGGAATGTCGGAGCAACCGTCATAATCTCTGTTTAGCTGTGCGGCGACATTGTCAATGGCCTTTTCAATCTGCTCATTAGGGATGAACGGCCTGAAAGTCTTGTCATGAAGTCGGATTTTATTCATTTCCTCAATAAATTAAAACTCAAAATTATAAAATTCTTTATGAAGTATAAAGAATTTTGTCATAAGTATTTCTGTTTTTGTTTAAAATTTACGTTTACTCGGCCTATCTTGCGATCGAAGTATTCTCATATATATGTTTTTATGAAGATATCGCTATTGCTGGCTCTGTTCATAATATCTTCGCTCCTAGCCGTGAGGTCAGGAGCCCAGACTGATGAGCAGGTTCGGGCGATTCTCTACCTGACAGGGGCTGAGAGCATGGAGAGCCTGGATGAGCAGGAAGTTGAAAAATATGCAAATATGTTGTCCAAGCCTTTAGAAATCAACTTCTTGAAACTGTCAAAGCTGACTTCGAGCGGGCTCATGACCCAGTATCAGGCAGCGAGCTTGTCCGATTACAAGGCTCGCAATGGCGATATCCTTTCTTTCAAGGAACTCGCCGCAATCGATGGCTTCGGAGAGGAATATGTTTCTTCTTTGAAACCATTCATCTCTCTGAGGAGCGCTAAGAAGGCAGGCGAAACATTCTCGCCTCCGCTCATATCACAGTATGGCGTACTAAGGGGCAGCGTGCGAGATGGCAAGTTCAGCGAGGGCTTTAAATATAAGATAGGATTTAAAGAATATGCGGAGGTTTCGACTGCGATTAGAAACACATATTCCCAAAGAACGCCATCGTTCACTTTCAATGCCGCTCTTCATGGAGAAAGGCTGCCTTATGATTTTATATTAGGAGACTTCAATGCTCGTTTCGGCCAAGGCCTTTGCCTTTGGAGCGGGTTCTCGCTGAGCGGATTCTCTGGCGCATCGTCATTCATGCGCCGCCCGGCAGGGTTATCGCCTTCATGGTCTTTTTCTCCCCAAGGCTCGCACAGGGGAGTCGCCGGGAACATTTATCTTGGCCGATTCGTGGTCTCTGCGCTGGCATCTTTCCCCGGTCTACGGAAACGGATGGAGTCTGGGAAAGGCGATGTGGCCGTCCTGCCTGCCTTTAACGTGACCTGGCTTGGCAGGAATGGCCAGGCAGGCGTCACAGGAACAAGCAGGAAGGCTTCTGTCGATTTTAGGCGTACGGTAAGGGGCTCCGACGTATTCGGGGAAGCGGCGTATGATATTCGCCACGGCTGTTTTGCCGGAGTCGCTGGTGTCATATTCAATTTAGGAAAAGATTGGAAGCTTTCGTCCGCTGCCAGGTATTATCCCTCGGATTTTGAGAATGACTATACCGGTGGCATCAGGAGCTGGAGCAGGACTTCTAATGAATATGCCGTCTCGGCTGGGGTGGAGCGTCGTGGCTTGTTCTTTACCGCAGACGTGGCCAGGAAGGCGGATGCGGATGAAGTACAGAGCAAGTTCCTGCTCAAATTACCGATACAGATATATAGGAACATGGTTTTATCTGTCAGGGCATCGGAACGGCTAAGGCCGTACGATGCGCTGCGCTACAGGACTGATGTAAGGCTGGATCTGGATTATTCCGGTTCTGGAATTTCATCAGTCTATGGCATCTCAGATGAACCTTCGTGGACTGGCAGATTCCGGGCCGAGGGACTTCTGTGCAGGTCTCTGGGCGCACTGGCATACGTGGAAGGGGGCAGGAAGACGGATTGCCTCTCGACATATCTTCGAGGCACGGTATTCAAGATCGATAATTGGGACGATAGGATATATTCCTACGAGAGGGATGCTCCAGGCAATTTCTCGGTTCCTGCATATTATGGCAGGGGAGTGAGCCTGGTATGGACTGGCGGTTGCAAGTTGAGGCTCCGCGAGCGGCCATGGAGAAGCATGAAGATTTACGCAAAGGCCATGAGGGTGCAATACTTCAAGTCGGAAAGGCATGAAAACCGCACCGAATTCAAGCTGCAATTAGTTTTTGATTTATGAATATGCTAACGGCCGTAAATGTAGATTTTCTGGCCAACCTGCAGGCGGTCGCTACGCAGATGATTCCATTTCTTCAGCTGGGCTACTGAGACATGGTATTTCCTGGCTATCCTTCCCAGAAAATCGCCTTTTTTCACTCGATAGACAATCCTTGAGCCATCTGATGTAGTCGCCCGACTGCCAGAATTCTCAAGCAGCGTCTTCGGGTTCAGCAGAGAATCGGCTTTGTAGGCGTAGACGGAGTCTTCCTGCTCAAGAAATGTATTCGTGTAATTGAATGGAAGTCTTAATTCACAGGTCCCGCTCTGGCCAGGAATCACGTCCTTGATGTACTGAGGGTTAAGTGTCCTAACTACATCGATAGGCACCCCGACCACATCGCTAATCTGCTGGAAATGCACGTTCCGGTGAATCTCGAATGTATCGACTTGCGGCGGCATCTGGATTTTGGCAGGCTTCAATCCGTATTCGCTGCTATACTTTATCGCATACATCGCTCCGACGAAAGCAGGAACGAATCCTCTTGTTTCTCTTGGCAGGTAGTCATAAACAGACCAGAAATCTCGTTTCCCGCCGGCTCTGCGTATCGCCTTGTTCACATTGCCGGGGCCGCAGTTGTACGAAGAGATGGCCAGGTTCCAGTCCCCGAACAAGGCGTAGGAATCTTTAAGATAACGAGCGGCGGCATCAACGGATTTTATCGGATTCAGTCGCTCGTCTATGTAAGAGTCTATTTTAAGCCCGTAGAAAATTGCCGAGTGGTACATGAACTGCCATATCCCTTTGGCACCTGACCTGGACACGGCGAAAGGGTTCAGCGCAGACTCGATTATCGCCATGTATTTCAGCTCTTCCGGGAGATTGTATTTGTTGAACGTCTCCTCGAAGATGGGCATGTAATATTCGCAAAGTCCGAGAATCTGGGCCATCTTAGAGGGCATTTTCTCTGAATAGAGGACAATGTAGTTCCTTACGGTCTGATTGAACGGCAGAGTTATGAAAGAATTCAGCCTGGCAAGCCTTTCCGTTATGACGGAATCGGGCAGATTCGAGGTCAGATTCACCGAATCCATGTCAAACCCATGGTCTACGCTCACAGTGTCACCATGCTTCTGGCGATACATCGCAGTCAGCAGGCTGTCCGTTATGTCTGGGTTATAATCCTCCGGATCTAGCCCAGCGGCAGTTTTCCTGTCGTTCTCCTCCAGCATGTCAAGGAGCGCCATTGCATCGCTATCTTGGCTGATGCTCGCCTGAAGGCTGTCTAGCGCCCTTCTAAGAGAGTCAAGCGTGGCTCGGAGATGTTCGTTTTCTTTCTTAAGAACCTTTTTGCTCTGAGCGCCCGAAGGAGCCGGAGCAAAGACTAGAATGGCTAGGACTGTGAATATGATATATTCAATTTTCTTCATTAGCTAGAATGTGAAACCTACTTTCAATCCCATCGCATCAATGCCGTACATCGGGGCGCCGAAACTTGCCGGGCCTCCAGCATTGAAGGCATATTCATTATATGTGGATATTATCGTAGGCGAGATTTTCATTGACAAGTTATCCGAGACTTCGAAATCCTGCAGATAAGCGAACACGTTGGCATCGATTATCTGAAGGAGGTAAGAGCCTATGAAGGCCACGACTGAATAGTCTCTGTATCGTCGGAACACATTCCTGTAATACAGAGCCTGCTCGGCAGTGATTCTGCCGTCATAGCCGCTGTCTTCGGTAGTGGCGAGGTTGTGAATACGCTTGTATTTCTTATAATTGGTTCTGTTCTGATCCCAGAAATGATACGAACCGATCATGAGTCCCCAATAAATAGGGATTTTCCAATATTCTCCATTATAGGCCTGCCCGAGCCCCGGCACAAGGATAGAGTAAATCGTGGCCTTGCCTGGCTGGTGCGGCACATCCCGCCTGTAGTTGAATGCTCCATCCATGAGGGTTGCCCAGTACAGAAAACCAGCGCTGGCGAACATGTATTTCGACATATCCTTGTCATGCTGGTTCCCGCTGTCCTTGAACTGTTTATTATAGTGTATCCCAAGGCCGATGGTGGCTCCAAGTCCGCCATAGACTATGGGCAGCTTCCAGTATTGCTTATTGTATATTTGTTCAGCACCTACGAATACTGTGGCTCCGGCAAACAAGGAACCTATTCTTAAAGTGTCTTTATGAGCTATTCCTCTGAAAAATTCTCGAAAGGTCCACATCTGGGCGACAGAATCCTTGGCGCTAGTCGTATCGCTAGGCTCGTTATATGACTGGTTGAACGCCTCTTCCCTGAATTGCGCATGAGACTGCATGGAAAAAGCGAAAAGGAGCGCCAGAATGGTGAATATTTTAAGAAATGAGCCTTTCATCGGACTTATATGTTCTTATCCTCCAGGGCTTGCAGGAATTTTCGTATTTCTTCGTCAGAAGAGAAGCGGATAGTCATCGTGCCTTTTCCCGAGTCGGAACGTTTCAGGCTGATGCTATTTTCAAAAAACTTGCCCATATGCTCCAGAACGCGATAATATTCATCAGGAAGTTCGGTAGACGCTTTCTGTTTCGCTGGTTTCTGCTTGTCCAGGAGCCGGACTTTTTCTTCCAGCTGCCTTACAGATATCCCATTATTGATTACCAGATTGCAAAGCAGTTCCTGTGTCTTAGGATCTTCCACCCCTAACAGGACTTTCGCATGGCCTACGCTTACCAGGCCGACTTTTATATCGTGTTGCACCTTTGCGGGAAGCTTCAAGAGCCTTAGGTAGTTGGTAATCGACGTGCGTTTCTTGCCAACCCTGTCGGCCATTTCCTCCTGAGTCAGGCTGCACTCGTCAATCAGTCTCTGATAGCTCATCGCAACTTCAATTGGATCAAGGTCCTGCCTCTGGATATTCTCCACGATGGCCATTTCCAGCATCCCCTGATCGTTTGCTTCTCTTATGTAAGCAGGGATCATGTCCATGCCGACGAGCCTGCAGGCCTTATATCTGCGCTCTCCGCTAATGATTTGATATCGCCCATCGCTCTTCTTGCGTACGGTGACAGGCTGTATGAGTCCGAACGTGCGAATCGAGTCTGCCAGTTCTTCAAGCGACTCGTTGTCGAAGGCCATTCGGGGCTGATAAGGATTTGGCTCGATTTGGTCCACTGGAATCCTCAGTACGTCACCGGCATTCTGATGAGCGCTAGTCCCTGCGACTTCTTTATTTATGTATCCTACTGGGGTTCTTTGAGGCTCGTTCAGATTGTCGCTGTCGCCAAGGATGGCATCCAGGCCTCTTCCCAGCCCTCTAATTTGTTTACTCATGTTCTATTCGTTCTTTTCAAGAACCTCCTTGGCGAGGTTCAGATAATTTGAAGTACCGTTGCTTTTCACGTCGTAGAGGACTATAGGCTTTCCGTGAGACGGAGCCTCGCTCAGCCTGATGTTTCTCTGTATTATGGTGTTGAAGACAAGGTCTTTGAAATGCTCTTTCAGCTCGCTGACCACCTGCACGTGAACTTTCGTCCTGCCATCGAACATCGTTACCACGAAACCTTCGATCGTGAGGCTCTTGTTTATGTTTCTCTGCACGAGACGTATTGTCTGAAGCAGTTTACCCAGGCCTTCCAAGGCGAAGAATTCAGGCTGGACTGGAATCATCACAGAATCTGCGGCAGTCAGTGCGTTGATAGTTACAAGGCCAAGAGAAGGGGAGCAGTCGATGATGATGTAATCGTAGTCGCTTCGTATCGGGCTTATTTTTTCTTTCAGGATAGATTCCCTGTTCGGAACGTCCAGCATCTCTATTTCCACCCCTACCAGGTTTATGTGAGAAGGAATCAGCTGCAAGTTTACGATCTCGGTCTGAATCAGAGCGTCATGCACGTCGATTTTCCCGATCATGACTTCGTAAAGCGTCCTTTTCTGATCGCTTTCCGGAGAAAAGTTAAGCCCTGAAGTAGTGTTAGCCTGAGGATCAGCGTCGATGATCAGAACTTTCTTCTCCAGGACCGCTAAGGACGCAGCCAGATTGATGGCAGTCGTAGTTTTTCCCACGCCGCCTTTCTGGTTTGCTATTGCTATTACTTTTCCCATATCTCGTGACTTTATTAACCTTCAAATTTAGCAATTTTTCTATTAATTATGAGGGATCGACATCCAGGCTTATGTGGCCGACGTATTTTTTCTCTTTCTCGAATGTGGAAATAGCTCTCGAAAGGGCGGCTTTATTTGCCGCCAGAGCCTTGTCTTTCCGAAGCAGGATCCTCATCTGCCTGAAATACTGATTCGAGATTTTATCGACCCTGGGAGCGTATGGGCCGATGATTCTGGTTTCTGCCGTCATCCCAGAGTTCTGCTTAAGGGAATCCCCGAGCAGCCTGGACATCAGCTCAACCCTTTTAAGATTATAATCTTTGAATATGATGCCGATTACCCTTGAATATGGCGGATAGAAGAAGGCTTTCCTCTCCTCTAGAAGGCGGTTCGTCAGATCTCGTTCCGGTATGGCGCCGGCAATGCCCTGGTAGACAGGATGTTCCGGCTGGGATGTTTGTATCACGAACAGGCCCTTGCCTCCACGCCTGCCGGAGCGTCCGCGGAACTGCTCTAAAAGCTGGAGTCCGTGCTCGTCCGCCCTGAAATCTTCCTGGCCGAGGATTGACTCTGCCTTCAGCACCGCCACCAATTTGAGCCCGCTGAAATCGAAGCCTTTGGCGACTATCTGGGTGCCTATGATAATGTCTATCTTTCCGTCCGAGAAATCTTTAATGATTCTCTTTTCTTCTTTGCTGCTTTTGGCCGAGTCGCTGTCAAGTCTGGCAATCACGGCATCTGGGAACAATTCCCTTGCTTCTTCCTCTATTTTTTGAGTGCCAGCGCCAATCATCTTCATCTGGCCGCCGCATTTCCGGCAGCGACCGTCATATTCGTAAACCCTGCCGCAATAGTGGCATACGAGCCTTTCGCTGCCGTCTGCCCTCTTATTCAGCGTAAGCGTCACGTTGCAGTTCTTGCACTTCGGTATGTCCCCGCATTCCTCGCATTGTACGATGGGGGAGTAAGAGAGTCGTTCTCTCAGAAGGAGCACCTGCTCGTGGCGCTGCAGGCATTCTTGAATATGGGCAATTAATATTCTGGAGAAATTTCCGACCATGCCCCTCTTTCTGCGTTCTGCTATCGTATCGATGATTTCAACGTCAGAGTCTGGAGCCTCGTAATATCTTTTCGTAAGCCGGACCATTCCGAATCTGCCTGCCTGGCAGTTGTACAGCGATTCCAGCGAGGGCGTAGCCGATCCAAGGACGACATTGGCTTTGAATAATCCGGCGAGCATTATGGCCGTTTCTCTGCCGTTGTATCGCGGCGCAGGGTTATCCTGCTTGTAGGAAGTATCGTTTTCCTCGTCTATTATTATCAGCCCTAGGTCCCTGTGAGGGAGGAAAATGGCGCTTCGGGTGCCCAATAGGACATATTCATTGTTCCTGATGAATTCCGTCGTGTCCAGCCGCCTGGAGATGGTCTCTGCCGAGTGGAAAATTCGCAGCTGAGCAGGAAAAGTTTTGAATATTCTTTCTTCCAGCTGCCTGGAGAGGGCTATTTCTGGCACCAGATACAGTACGTTACGCCCTTTCGCAAGGGCCTCTTGAGCCAGCTTAAGATAAATTTCAGTCTTGCCGGAGCCTGTGGCTCCATAGAGAAGGGCAGGCCTGCCGCTATCGAATATTCCTTCAATTTCTGAATATGCCGTATTCTGTGCTTGAGTAAGGGTTATTTTGTCAGCTTCGGCCTTCTCCTCCGTTGGAACCTCCGTGCCTTTTTTCTTCAGTGCCTTTCTTGCCTTCACCTTCTCTTCTGAGATTTTCCAGTCAGGATAGGCGGCCTTATACACTTCTCCGACCGTGCACAGATAATAGCCAGCGACCTTCCTCCAAAGCTCTATCTCCTCTTTCGTAATCGGTTGCAGAAGCTCTGCGATGCCTGAAATCGGCTTTATGCGGCCTGCATCCATTTCGGAAGCCTCTTTTCTCGCATCGGTGTTACTAACCGCTGCCGTGTACGTCTTCCCGGCGAAATTCACCATGACCCTCTCTCCAAGCTGGACCCGAGAGCCATCTGGCACATAGTATACCGGCTCCCACTCTAGGCGGAGCGGCAGAATGACTTGTATGAAGGTTGTCTCGGTCATGGCTCACGAAGTTAGCAAAGACAATTTTCAATTGAAAGACTGCCGTGCGGAACAGTATAATTTTTCCGAAAAAATTTGCATCAAACGGAAATTTGCCTATCTTTGCAATCCCAAACAATTGGTGTCGTAGCTCAGGTGGTAGAGCAATGGACTGAAAATCCATGTGTCGCCGGTTCAACTCCTGCCGACACCACATTAGAAAAAGGCATTCGATTATTTTTCGAATGCCTTTTTCTCTATTCTTCGCACGCGGCTACCACACTCTCAGAGAGTGGCTCTGCTCACTGTGTTCGCTCCAGCCCCCTCTTCCGGCTTCTTCATGTGCCACTAATGTACAATCTTCGGCAAAACTTCCACGGAAGATTGCAGGTGAGCAGATTTATTCTCTTTCTCCCTTAGAAAGCAGCTCTGTTATTGTGCATAGCAGCTCCATCTTGAACAATCTTCACCATTAAATTAACTTCATCGTTCGTGATTTCGACATTGGCATATCTCGCTTCTGTCGAATCATTCTTTTTAACTGACACAGTAATTTTCCTGTCCTTATCCGTTATTTTTATGCTTATCCAATCAAGCACCTCGTCTTTACCATTTTCAGCATATTTCCTAGTGAGAGTGTTGCCATCTTTGTCGACTAAAAATATCCAGAAAACTCCTACGCCACAACTGCTGGTTATTACCGCTGAGTTTTCTTCGCTAGAGAATGAAAGTTCTCGTGTAGATAATTCTAAGGACTCGTTTTCTATTTTACAGCCAGAGAAGAATATTGAGAATATGCAGATTACGATGCATAAAATATAATTAGTCTTTAAACGCTCCATAGGTAACCATTCTAAAATTTTTGTAATAATGATGATAATTAGAACTTATTGGACTCTTCTTTGTCGCAAGAGTTTACGGCCGCAGTGATAATGAGAAGCATCGCCATGGCACTCAAAATTTTGTTGATTTTTAACATATTTTTAGAATATTAGTGTGTCCTAATTGGGGTAAAAAATCGCAAAACAAATAAAATAAGAGTTAGCAATCACCGCATTTTAGGTGTTTGTAGGTCTTTGTTCGACCAAATATGGGTAAAAAAAATCGCAAAACAAAATATAAGTTGGTGAACACAGCATTTTTAGGTGCGATACCTCATCATTTGTTCAGCACGGTGATTTTGCAGTCGGCCGGGGCTTTCTGATTCTGATCGATGATGACCTCTCCTACGGAATCGACTGTGATTGAACCCGTCGTCGGATTCTTGATGGAAACCATATGCCCTTTGACAGTTGCGTTGAGGGAGCAATATTCAAATGCCAAGTCAGCGTCGGGTCCGAAAGTGCAGTCCTCAAGCACCAAATTGTCGCAATAACATAGCGGCTGAGTCTCGGTTATGTGGCAGCGCACAAGGCGAAGGTTCTTGGAATACCACCCAAGATATTCCCCATTGATCGTAGAATCATAGATCGTCACGTTCTCGCTCTCCCAGAACGAATCTTTCGAATTCAGCACGCTATCGTGGATTTCCACGTTCTTGGCATACTGGAAGCCATAATTTCCACTCAGCTTCAGGTTGCGGATCTTTATGTTCTCGCAATGCATGAATATATAATCGGCTCTCTCGATGATGCAATCCTGCATGTCTATGTCGCTGCAATCCCACAAGGTCTCGCTTCCGGCCGGTATCCAGACATTGCGAAGCTTTATGCCTTTCATTCTGCGGAATGTCTTCGGAGCGTCAATCTGGGTGTCGGTGATTTCGCAATCGCTCGAGTACCACAGCCCGGAACGGGCTCCGACCCCTAGCAGGCAATCTTTCAGAACAAAATGCTTGCATTCCCAGAGCGGATATTTCCCCTCGAAAAGGCACTTTACAGCCGTGATATTCGAAGTTTCTTTCAAGGCCGATTCTCCCATCCCGATTCTGACGTTCTCAAGATATAGGTCATGTGTCTCGTACAGAGGCCTCTCACCACTAAATTCTGTGTTTTCTATTCTGTCCATAATTTTAAATATTCAAATTTGTGGCAAATTTAGCTATTATTTTCAATCGGGCGAAACCAATTTTACTGAATTATCGTCCAATTTGGATTTCATCCATTTATCTCCCCTCATGTGGATTAAGAACAGTATGCCCCGGATGTTCAATTCCACGCACATTGCAATCCAATATCCAGTGAGTCCAATCTTCGGAGTCAGCACAAGAGCCAGCCCGATGCGTACCAGCCACATGCTGCAGAAATTCAGCACTGTAGGCACGAGAGTCTTTCCGGCGCCGACGCAGGCCCCGTAAGCCACGATTGAGACGGCATACAAAGTTTCAGCGAAAGCTTCGATGCGAAGCACTTTTGCGCCCAGAGAGACGATTCCTTCGTCAATGCTAAGAATCCTCATGATTTGAGGAGCGAAAATGTACATGAACACTGCGAGGAACGACATCAGCAGCGAAGCCAAGCCAATGGAAATCCATGCGAACCGCTTTGCCAAACGCTTCCGTTTTGCCCCAAGGCTCTGACCGACCAGAGTCGATGCTGCATCCTGCAAACCATAACCTGGCATATAGCAGAAACTCTCGGCGTTGATGGCGAAAGAATTCGCAGCGATGGAGACTGCCCCAAGCGGAGCAATGATTATCGTGCTTGCCAAGAATGCCCCCCTCATGACTATATTTTGAAGCCACATCGGTCCTGTGATTCCCATTGTGTTCTGCAGGACTTTCCTCGTAGGAATATAACTCCCGCTTTCTCCCTTGAATGACAGTTCTTTAGAACGGCAGGTCAGGTACCAGACGGCAAAAATCGATGCCATTACCTCTGCTACGCCAGTTCCAAGAGCAGCGCCAGCGACACCCATGTCACAGACATAAATGAAAAGGTAATTGAATATGACATCTAGGACGCCCATAGAAACGTACAGCAAACTTGGCACCTTCATGTTCCCGCTGGCCTGCAGCATTGAGCTGGCGCAGTAGCCTAATGCCCCTATAGGCATGAAGGCAGCGTAGATCATGAAATATTTGCTGGCATCGTGGTTGATTTCAGGAGTGCCGCCGAGCCAGCTTGGGAGCGGCCTGGCTATGGAGATTGCAATCAGCGCCAAAACGATGGTGAACAGAACGATAGTGAATAGGCCTTGCCGCACGATGGTTTTGGCATTGGAAAAGTCTTTCGCTCCGCACCTGTGGGCGACCTGAACAGAGAATCCAGAGATTACTGCGAAGAAAAAGCCGTTGCAGAGCCAGGTGCTGGTGGAAATCAATCCAATCGAAGCAGAAGGGTTCGCACCGAGATGGCCGACCATAGCCGTGTCGATGTACTGCAATATGACGGAAGAGAATTGGGCGAGAATCGCAGGAACTGCCAGGAGAACCACCAGCCTGAATTGTTGCCAGCCTGTCATGGTCAGGTTGTCTCTCAGCAGCGATAGCAGATGGTCTTTATTCTCTTTTGCCATATTCCTGGAATATCCTGCAAAGATATTCGGAATCGACGTGATGGACAAAAAATCTTTTCGTCGATGAATTTACGGCATTCGTAGATTTTGTGCCTTTTCTTTCAGCGAGCATCGTATTTTCGTACAGGTTAGTTAAATAAATATATATTAACGTGAGTCTGATGAATTATAACTAAAAGAGTGACAGTTGGATAAGACCATTCTCATGGGAGAGATGCGTTCCACGTCAATCATTGGCTTATTCGGCAAATAATCCGTAATCCCTTGAATGCCAATCTATGAAAAAGGCGGCCGAATGTGATCGACCGCCCTTTTTCGATAAATTCAATCGAACTATTTTACTGTCAGATGGAACGACCGATTTGCCGTTTCTGTCTGTCACGGTTGTCTCGAATACATAGTCGCCTTCTGTTCTTGCGACGCTCCCGATCATAGGGACCAGGCTCGAGAGAGAGAAATCCACCGAAGTCTTATATAGTAAATCTGTCCCGGTAGGAACCCCGAAAGGCTTTAAAGCTGCAGCGACCTTGACATCTGATGTCAGATCCAGGACGACTTTCCCGTTATTTTTTGCAGAAGAGTTTGCCTCAGAAACCATTACGTCCAAGAGGGCAGTGAAAGCGGCATCCGGGCTTGTGATTTTGATGACGAAACTTTGGATGCCATTAGGAGACGTAACCTTAAGGTCAACATTCATCTCGCTGCTGATTTCCTGAGTCGAGAAAGAAGGATTTGATTCCCATGTGATTGTCGGC
>ONBM01000076.1 GCA_900316045.1 uncultured Bacteroidales bacterium
GTTTCCATGGATTTCCGTCGGTGGAAACTCGGGAATATACCAGAACAGTGGGAGGGAAATCCACCTGGAATGACGCAGGATGCCGTTTTCGTGGATTTCTGTCGGCGGAAACTCGGGAATATGCCGGGACGGCGGGAGGGAAATCCATCTGGAATGATGCAGGATGCCGTTTTCGTGGATTTCTGTCGGCGGAAACTCGGGAATATGCCGGGACGGCGGGAGGGAAATCCACCTGAAATGCTGCAGGATGCCGTTTCCATGGATTTCCGTCGGTGGAACTCGAGAATATACCAGAACAGTGGGAGGGAAATCCACCTGAAATGCAGCAGGATGCCGTTTCCATGGATTTCCGTCGGTGGAAACTCGGGAATATACCAGAACAGTGGGAGGGAAATCCACCTGGAATGACGCAGGATGCCGTTTTTGTGGATTTCCCGGAAACTCGGGAATATGCCGGAACGGTGTTATGCGGGTAGGCGTTGCGGGCAGCGCTAGCGGCGGCGCTGGGGCAGGTTGGTGCTGGGTGGAAGCTGCTGGCCATTGGGTGGGTGCTGCTCAGTGCTGGGGGCAGCTAGGCGCTGGGGACGGCTTTATTCGAGCGTCATCTGGCGCGGGAGGCTGAGATGGCTCTGTGGAACTCCCTGGCGTTGGCATTGTGTTCGCTCAGGGTCTTGGCAAACTTGTGAGTGCCATCCAGAGCAGGGCTTGCGCAGAAATACAAGTCGCCATGCAGGTCTGGATTGAGGACGGCATTCAAGGCAGGCTTGTCAGGAACGCAGATAGGCCCGGGAGGCAGCCCTTCATATTTGTAAGTATTGTAGGGAGAATTTATTTCTATGTGTTTTAGTAATATCCGGTTAATGCTGTAATCGAAACAAAAAGCGACGGTAGGATCGGCCTGGAGCCTCATTCCCGAATGAAGACGGTTCAGGTAGACGCCGGCGATGGCGGGATATTCCGGCTCATAGTTCGACTCCCCTTTGACGATTGACGCCAATATCGAAACTTCCTCCTTCGTAAGCCCCTGAGCCTCAGCTTTTCGCAGGTTATCCTTCGTCCAGAAGGCATCGTAGGCATCTTTGAATTTACTGAATATGGTCTCGATGGAGTCTGTCCAATATGCTTCGTAGGTAGCTGGGATGATGAGCGAGAAAACATTTCGCGGAGTGAAACCATAATGCGACAAAAACACGCTGTCAGTCAATGCCTTATAGACGGCAGCCGAGTCAAGCATCATCTGATTAGATATTTTCTTCGCTATCTTTCCTTTCAGCCTCATGGTACCAGAAAGAACCAGATCCACCGGCGTCTGCCAGCCGGCTTTCAGCATCCTGGCCACGTAAATGCTAGGCTTCCCTTTCTCAATCACATAATGGCCTGGCTTCAATTCTTCATCCTCAAGATATTTATCGAAAACCCTTTCCAAGCTCTTCTTGTTAATGACGATGCTGTCGGGGATGCTTTCCAGGATCTGTCGGGCAGTTGTCTGGGGATAGACGAAAATGTCCTTCGAATTCCTGAAATTCGGCTTTCTGTTATCAGCGTAAAAGCGCAAAGCCACTGCGCCAACTGCAATTGCAGCGGCAAATAAAGCAATGAGGAGTGCCAGAAGCCACTTTTTCATATTCATGAATATCTTTTATTTTTTCCCGCGAAGCACTATCGTGTCCCCCTCGCGAGGCTGGTAATTTTCATCGAAGCCGTTCATCTTGCAGACGCTCGACATCTTCACGCCGAACCTCTGGCAGATGCCCCAGAGAGACTCCCCGTCAGAGCCCACGATGTATTTATCAAGGCCTTTCTCGGACCTGTTCTTCTTTGCCTGCAAATAAACGATGGTCCCAGGCTTCAGTTCCCGCTCGCCACTCAAGTCATTGAAGCGCAGTATTTCCCTGAGCGTCAAGTCATAAGACTTTGCTATGCTGGAATATGTCTCACCGTCGATCGAAGTCACGAATGGCACTCCGTTCTTGGAATAGGCCTCCCTGTGCAGGGAGAATTGCACTTCCTCGTACCTCCCGCTGGTAATTTTCTTCGGCTCCTCGATGGACAGAGGTGATGCGGGAAGATGACCGTAATCGATTTCTTCAGCCAGGCTTGAATGCTTCTTGGAGCGTCTCGCAGCACGTCTTGCCGCCCTTGAAGATTTAGCGCTTGAGACTTTGCCGGAACTGCTCTTTGACGGCTTCACGGAACTGCCAGAATCCTTCACGTCCACAGATTCCTCGTAACTATTCGCCAATGCCTCCGCCTCCGCTGCCGTCAGGGTGTCATATTCATAAAGCTTGTACTTCTCAATGTATTTTATCAGTGACTCGGCATATGTAGGAGCAGTGGCATAGCCCGCTTTTTTCAGTCCATAAGCCCAGCCTTTGTAGTCGGTCGGCTTCAAGTCGAAAAGGAATTTATAGCGGTCACGGTAACGCAGGAAATCAGAGTGATCCTGAAAAGACTCTTCTGCGGAATCGTAAACCCTGAAGCACTCCCCTTTAGCATCATCGTCCACCTTCATGGTTTTCCCCTTCCAGTCATTGTGGCACTTGATTCCGAAATGGTTGTTTCCCTCGGCGGCCAAAGCAGACTGCCCCCAGCGAGATTCCAGAAGCCCCTGCGCAAGCGTGATGCTAGCCGGCACCCCACTGCGATACATTTCCTTCACGGCTGTGGGAGCCCATTTCTTGATATATTGTTCTTGAGGGGCCTGAGCCATCGCCATTCCGCCTGGCACTGAAAGCAGAATGGCGCTCAATAACACTCCCCAAACCATAGAAATCAACCTTTTCATAAATTCCGCTATTTTAGCCTCGTAAATATAATGAATATTTCGATAATCGGAATCCCAGGCGGTTAGAAGCTAAAACTTTAATTCGCCGAGGACAGAGCTCGCCAGTGACATGGCTTGGGCGTAACCGACAGATATTCGGAGGAGTCTTCTGCATTCGGTTTTTGAAATATTCAGTTTGAACGTGCCTGGAAAATCAGGGGCAGCATCGATCAACTTGAACTCATTAACGTTCAGGTCTTTACGAAAACCATAGACAAAGATATTCCTGCGTGGTTCAATCCGGCAGCCAGGTGATGCAGAGACATCATCGCACTGACCCGCAAGCGGCAATGCTTCAGGTACGAAATAGCCTACCTCGCCGCAGAGCACATTTCTGACCGCCTCGATAGCTTTGCCGTGAGCACGAGTCAGCATATTCTTGTCAAATGCCAAGATGAAGGCTTTCGGGCGCTTATCACTAATGATCTTTGCGACCTCGTAGAAATAAGTGCCTCTGCAGCCTTCCAGTGACGGTTTCTTTCCTGCCAGAGGAAAAGCCTGGCAAGGCAAGGATGCGCAAAGCATGTCGAAATATTCAGGAATGTATCGCCTGACGTTCTTGCTGAGCACGGAATCGAAAGGCACTACCCCGAAATTATCGTAATAAATTTTCTTGGCGACCGCATCAGGCTCGCAGGCAAAAACGCACTTTCCCCCAAGGCTTACGAGAGACAGCGAGAAAGTTCCGATGCCTGTGAAAATGTCAGCGAAAGTAAATTTTGGGATTGATGAATATATCACGCCAGGCTCGGCAAGGATGCCTCTGAAGCTCATGGACGCAAGCCTCTCGTTCTCCTTGGCCATCTGTGACGCAGCCTTCATTCCAGCAATCACCTTGAGCGTGTCCCCTGTCTTAACCAGGGAAAGCCCCTTACCCGAATTCCTGCAGCAGGAAATATATTCAAGAACCTCATTCAGGCAGCGCTCCGTATCATTCTTCAACTCGGATTCCCAGAACCTGAAAACCTTCCAGCCGCCTTTCTCGAGCTCCGAATTTATCTCCTTGTCCCTCTTTATGTTCCTGTCGATCTTCGGATACCAGTAATCCCGATTGCTCTTGATGTCTTTTTTCCGTGTCTCCCAATCGCGCCCATGCCAGAACTCCCCGTCACAGAAAATAGCCGCCCGGTACTTCCTGACCGAGAAATCGGGGGTTCCCTTCACCCCCTGGTCATTCTTGCGGTACCTCACTCCAGCATTCCACAACAGCTTACCGAACAAGAGTTCAGGCCTGGTGCCACGACTCTTATTCGCGACCATATTCTTATGCCTCTGCTGCCCTGATAGCTTGTCCATTTTCACATACGGCGAAGCCGTGTTACGGAATATCTATGAGAATCGGTTTTATTCTGAAAACATAGCCCCGGCGTTAGAGGACAGCGACCAGGCCCAAGGAGGGTTGAACTGGATGCTTACCGTCACAGTGTCTCTGCCTAGCCATCGGACGTAAGCCAAGGCGCTGTCTGTCTGAGAAATTACCGCAAAATTAGAGTTGTCGCTGCGCAGAGCTGGATGTGCATGCTTGAACGACGAGAGGTTGATGTAGAAATCAGTGGTGTCATTCAGCGGCAGATCCGGCATCGGATCCTTCTCGAAAAACTCGAAACGATGATCGTAACCGACTTCCTGACCGGTATAGATGAGGGGCTGCGCATTAGGGAGAGTCCAGCAGAGAACAGTCACAGCCTTCCAGGCATCGCCCATCCGCTCGAATTCTGTCCCCGACCAAGAATTCTCGTCATGATTGGAGGTGAAAGTGAGACGGTATGCGTCAGAAGGATAGGTCTTTTTATTCCATTCAATGTATCGAAGGATGTCCTTTGTCCCAACGCTGTCCTGAGCCACCTTGTCCAGAAGGTGCAGCAGCTGCCAGGAATATGTTGCATCGAACCCAGCTTCATGCAGCCATTCATCCTCTCCTTCAGCCAGGAAATAGAGCCGGCGAGGATAGGCTTCTCGGAATTTGCCGATTACGTCGGACCAGAAATCATGCGGCACCTGATAGGCTACGTCGCAGCGAAAGCCGTCAATGCCCCTGTCCAGCCAGAAGCGCATGGATTTCTCCATTTCGGCCCGCATCTGGACACTGCCGTAATTCAGCTTGGCAATGTCCGTCCAGTCATATTCTACGACAGTGTTCCCAAGCGAATCACGCACGTACCAGTCGGCAGGCCTTTCGCTCACCCAATCATTGTCAGGAGAAGTGTGGTTAGCCACCCAGTCCAGAATCACCTTGAACCCCATCTCATGGGCTGTCTTCAGGAAATGGTCGAAATCATCAAGCGTGCCGAATTCGGGATTTACGTCGCAGTAGTCTTTTACAGCATAGTACGAGCCTAAAGTCCCCTTGCGACCCTTCTCGCCGATCGGATAAATCGGCATCAGCCAGACTATGTCGGCTTGGACAGCCATAATCATCGGAAGCCTTTCCTCGGCGGCTTTCAGAGTGCCTTCTGCCGTACACTGCCGTACGTTAAGCTCATAAACCACGGCGTTCACCGTCCAGTCATGGGTCGTCTTCTCGACTCTATTGCAGGCAGCGAACGATGCGGCAATTAAAGATATTCCTAAAAGCAAATGTTTCATATTCATATTTTTTATTCTTCCATCCATTTCAAAAAATCCTCGACCCTTGCGCGGCTGACCTCGATAGGGAACTTCGGCGCAGGTTCTAAATTCAGCCTGAGACGGCTGCCAGACAGCTTGATTATGCCGCTGATCGCATCTTTCGCAACGAGGCAATTCCTTGAAACCCGGAAGAATACATCAGGGTTAAGGTTTTCAGAGATCTCGTCCAGCGAAGGATTGATGACATAACTCTCCCCTGCCTTATTCGTAAGCCAGGTGCCTTTATTTGCGGAGAAGAAATACGCTATTTCGGAAACCTTGACAGGGACCATCCTGCTGTTGATCCTTATCAGGTAGCGTTCCTTGTAGATTCTCGGCACGCTGAACAGGCTTCCTGCCACAGAAGCACGGCTGAGCGCTCCAGCGGAAAGCTTCTCCCTGCATCTGGAAACGGCTCTCTCAAGCAAATTGAGATCCACGGGCTTCAGCAGATAATCAATGGAGTTCACCTCGAAAGCTTTTACGGCATAACTGTCGTAAGCCGTGGTCATTATCACCTGGGCGCTGATGGCCACGGCGTTGAAAATTTCGAAACATTCCCCGTCCGAAAGCTCGACGTCCATGAATATGACATCACAGCCATCAGGATTTCGTTTCAGCCAGGCGATGGATCCCGCCACAGAATTTTCCTGCCCGACAATCTCAATGTCCTTGAAATTATCGTTCAACAATTTCACTAGCCTCCTCCTGGCCAGAGGCTCATCTTCTATGATAAGCGATCTCATTTTATTAATCAATTTTAGCGTCATTGCCGGCTGGGATCAGAGTCTGATCAATCAGGGGCAGCACGACCACATATTCATTGTCAGCCTTCTCAATTATAATATTTTTTCCGCAAGCATCCAAATATTGCTGGCGGATATATTTCTGCCCGATGCCGGTCGACTGCACGACGGTGAACTTAGGGTTAAGGTTATTTCTCACAGTTAAGGAACGGCCGTCCGATGAGATGACGATTTTGAGCGGACGGCTTGACGAGACGGCGTTGTGTTTCGTGGCATTTTCGACCAGCAGCTGCACAGAGGCCGGCACCACGTACTTTTCCATAGCCTTGTCCGGAACATCGATATTCACGTCCAAGCCATCTTCAAACCTGATTTTCATCATCTCAACATACATCTTGGTGTACTCAAGCTCGTCTTTTAACCTTACAAGGGTACGGGAGTCATTGTTCAGCATGTACCTGTACATTCCGGACAGCCTGTGGATATAGGCGCTAGCATCTTCGTCCCTGCCATCGCAGACCAAGGCATCCAGCACGTTAAGCGAATTGAACAGGAAATGGGGATTGATCTGCTGCTTAAGCTTAATATATTGGAACTGAGCCATATTAGCCTTATTCCTTTCATTCTCCATCGAACGCCTGGCGCTCACGATGTACCCGACCACGAAGACAATCAGATTTATGCAGACATTCACGATCAAGGATATGAACATCAACTCCTCAAAATACCTTGGATCCAGCGGAAGATTGAAATGCATGGGCAAGTCCAATTCTACTATGAGGGCGGGAAGGGCAGAGGTTGCCAAGAATGCCAGCCCGACGAAGAGCCACCGGAGCAGAATGTTCCAGCCAGACAGGAACTTCCTGTAAAGATATTGCGTGAATATGCTCAATGCTATCAGCAGGATGAGCACAATGGAATTGTCGAAAAAGTCCGATATGACATCCTTCACGTCATGTTCACGGAAAAGATCCGTCGAGAATGCCGCGGTAATGAAGAATCTTAAAATGAAAATGACGACGACGGCCGTGATCATCCATTTCAGGGAAGCATCGAAATATGACGGATCTGCCTCCGCCACCTGGACTCTGCTGAAGCGTCGTATGAAAGCATGCAAGGTCCATCCAAGCAATTCCGTAGTGATCAAGGTAGACACTGCCGGATTCAGCATGCCGCTGAAGCCCAACGCATTCCTAAAGATCATCTGAAGCCCCGCCCCGATAGCGTAACCTATTATATTCACCAATATGATGAAGACTGCTGAGAGTTCTATGCTCTGGCGCTCCCGAAGGCATATCAATAAAGTCATCACCATGGTGAGCAGGGTCAGCATCATGGTGTCGGATATCCTCATGGCATGGCAGAAAAGCGTCGTCAGGCAGTGCAAGACGGCGAATCCGTTGATGATCCAGGATATGCTGGTTATTTTATGTTCTGAAGACATATCGCTTTGCAAATATAACATTCTGAATGGTTTTAAGTATAATTTCATTCGTCAGGAATTTCGAACCATTCATCCAGTTTTTTGCGACAGTCAGCGGAAAAGATGTTTTTTTTCAAAACCAATAAGATATTTTTGAAACGATTTACGAACTGCAAATTAGTAGCATTGATACCATGAATCGCAAACCAAAATTGACATTCTGGCAGATCTGGAACTTAAGTTTCGGCTTTCTGGGCGTGCAGATTGGGTATTCTCTTCAGAATTCCAACACTTCAGGGATGCTGAAATCTTTCGGCGCAGACCTTTCCAGCCTAAGCTATTTCTGGCTCCTGGCACCGATTGCAGGCCTCATCGTCCAGCCGATCATCGGCATGTTCTCCGATCAGACATGGACCAGGCTGGGAAGGCGCAAGCCATACATCCTCGCCGGAGCCATCATCTCCACTCTTGCGTTGTGCCTGATGCCCAACTGCCCTAAGCTTCTCGCATTTGCCCCTCTGGTGATGGGAGCCATCGTGTTCCTTTTCATGGACCTGTCCTTCAACATAACCATGCAGCCTTTCAGGGCGCTGGTTACCGACATGCTGGACGATTCACAGAAAACCGAAGGCTTCGTAGTCCAGACATTCCTCATAAACCTCGGCTCCATCATAGGAGCCCTGCTGCCACTGATCATGAGCAAATGCTTAGGAGTCTCCGATGCCGAGATTCCAGGGCAGGCAATGAAGCATATAGCATACTCTTACTATGCAGGAGCAGGCATCCTGCTTCTTTCGGTGCTTGTAACCATATTCAAGGCAAAAGAATATCCTCCGAAGGAATTTAATGAATATAATGCAGTAGAAATCACTGAGGGAGAGGAAAAACCATCATTCTGGCATCTCGTGAGACATGCGCCTGAATCTTACTGGCAACTGGGCATCACCCAGTTCTTCTCTTGGGCAGCGTTATTCCTCATGTGGAATTATCT
>ONBM01000001.1 GCA_900316045.1 uncultured Bacteroidales bacterium
CCCTGATCCGGCATCCTTCATTCCTTATAGGAATCAACGCTCTCGATTCTTTCTCGGTACTTGCTTGTACTTCCTTCAGCCTTTTCAATGATCTTGTAAGTGTGCCCTTTTTCAAAAGCGGATGCAAAGGTAGTAACTTTTATTTCACTTCCAAATTTTTTTTGAAAATATTTTTCAACAAAAATCGGCCTTCTACGCTCATAAAACGATGTAATCACCACTCCTTCGGCAGGTTAAGCGCACCACATTTTTTTTTGCAGAATCTTTTCCGCAAAGAACGCCACGACATATTCATTGAAAGTAGATTTTATTGTACTTTTGTGATTCGAAACATATTTCCTATGACAGAAAAAATCATCATTCTTGATTTCGGCTCGCAGGTGACACAGCTCATCGGTCGCAGGCTTCGCGAGCTGAACGTCTACTGCGAAATTTACCCATTCAACAAAATGCCAGTCCTGGATGCCGACGTGAAGGGAATAATCCTTTCCGGCAGCCCATGCTCCGTGCGCGACTCCAATGCTCCTCAGATAGACCTGAGCGCAATAAAAGGCAGACTTCCCATTTTAGGAATATGCTATGGCGCGCAATACCTTGCCTATAAATATGGAGGTGACGTGGAAGCTTCGCTTGCCAGGGAATATGGCAGGGCAATGCTGGAGGTCAAAAACCAAGACGACCCGCTCATGAAAGGGGTCGAGCCTCATTCCCAGGTCTGGATGTCCCACGGTGACACGATCGCAAGGCTGCCGGAAAGAGGAGAGGTGATAGCGTCCACGGAGACGGTGGCTAACGCAGCTTTCCACATAAAAGGAGAACCGACTTACGCCGTGCAGTTTCACCCTGAGGTCTTCCACACCACGGATGGCACCAAGATATTAGGAAATTTCGCTTTGGGAATATGCGGATGCAAAGGTGACTGGACTTCGGAATCGTTCATCGAGACGACAGTGCAGAGCCTTCGCGATAAGATAGGAAATGACAAGGTAATATTGGGTCTTAGCGGCGGCGTGGATTCAACCGTGGCTGGCGTGCTGCTGAACAAGGCAATCGGACACAACCTCACCTGCATATTCGTAAATAACGGTCTTCTGAGGAAAAATGAATATGAAGACGTGCTCTCTTCGTACAAAGACATGAATCTCAATGTCATAGGAGCCGACGCTTCCAAGGACTTCCTGACGGCGCTCGCTGGAGTTACCGAGCCGGAGGCCAAGAGGAAAATCATCGGGGCGAAATTCATCGAGACGTTCGACAAATATGCCCACCAGATTGAAAATGCGAAATGGCTGGCACAAGGCACGATTTATCCAGACGTAATCGAATCCGCTGGCATCGAGGGGATAGCCTCGAAGATCAAGTCTCACCACAATGTGGGCGGCTTGCCTAAGAATATGGATCTGAAGATTGTCGAGCCTCTGAGGATGCTGTTCAAAGATGAGGTACGCAGGGTAGGACGCGCACTAGGCATCAAGGAAGAGCTTGTAGGCCGGCATCCTTTCCCAGGACCGTCTTTAGCAATCAGGATAATAGGAGAGGTCACCGAAGAGAAGCTGAACGTGCTCAGGGAAGCCGATGACATATTCATAAAAGGGCTCCGCAACTATGACAGCACTGCCCTCCATCTTCCTTCCGCTTCCGACCCTCGCATCGAGGCTAAGAACCTGTATGACGCAATCTGGCAGGCAGGCGTGATCCTGCTGCCGGTCAAGAGCGTAGGCGTGATGGGTGATGAGCGCACGTACGAGAATCCTGTCGCCCTCCGCGCCGTGGTTTCAACCGATGCGATGACAGCCGACTGGTTCCACTTCCCATACGACTTCCTTGCGAATGTCAGCAACGAAATCATCAACAAAGTCCGCGGGGTCAACCGCGTAGTCTACGACATCTCCTCCAAACCACCGGCAACCATCGAGTGGGAATAGTTGCAATGTTTTTCCAAGTGTGTCTACACTTGATTATCCAACTAAATCTTAATTAATTTTTAGGGAGAATCAACCAATTACAGGCAAACTTGAAATAATCAACAGATTAGTTTTTTTTAAAAATTTTGAAAATCCGGAGCTAACTCACTTTGGTCACCCTCATCTTATATTATCTGAATCACCTCGTCATAAACCTTAGGAATATCCTTAAAGTTTATTCTGAATTTAGTGCCGTGATTATGTCCAGTACGAGCATCAAAATCCACGTATAAGCATCCATCCTCAACGGCATTGATAAATTTGTCCATATTCACTCTCTTAAGCATAAGAACATTATTGTAGTGGAAGTATTCTTTGCCATGCTCCCTTTTAACATCGGCAAGCACATAAAAGCAATTGAGCAGTTTTGTGCCCGCCTTTGTATATAAGTCATTGAATCCCCAGTATGGAATCACTTTGAACGGACCAAGGCCAACTCTTTCTTCTACACTTTTTAACCACTCACTATGCATATCAGAGCACTTTGTACTATCAAAGATGAACTCCACCCTTTGCTCTTTTCTATTCACATTAAGTTTGAATCCTCTATCCGTAAAAGTCACTGCATTAGTAGTGCTCCTAAAAGATTTCTCATCAACAGCATATCCAGGCATACCCGCCTTTCTGTGTTCCCATCCATATAGAGGAAGAAGCATATTGGGAACTAATGATGCTGCTCGTGGAGAAGGTTCTACGTGGCATAGCGTTGTAAGTGATCTAGTGGTAGAACGTTGTGATTTCAATTCCCATTCCGCAGCATTGGGTATCGGTAGGTTGTTCTCAGGTATTCCCAATAAATCCTCTAAGATATTTCCAACGGCGCCATCGTTCCCTCTCCTATAATTTTCAATCCACCCCTTTGCCTCTATCTCTTTGAATTTAGTGATAAGTTCATCCTTAGTGATTAGTTGTAATGTGGTAGGCATATTGTCGAATAAAAGTAAAACATATCAGAATAAAGTAGGGTCGGCATCCTCAGATAATTTTACTGGTAGTCCCCTTGCTATTTTAATGCGATTTTCTGCAGAATCACAATAAGTTTGGGATAACTCTATGCCGATGTAATGCCGATTCAGTCCAATTGCAGAAACGGCCGTTGTTCCACTACCCATAAACGGATCCAGTACAACTTGCGCTGTTGTGCTCCCAATGATTCTGTCAATCAGTGCTACTGGGAAAGGGGCAGGATGAGAATTGTTGGTTTCTTGCATAAATTCCCATACATCACCCTCGCCACTCGCTTTGGGTGCCAATTTAAAACCTTTCTTCGCTATCAAATAAATCACCTCATAGGTGGGAAGAAAATATCCAGGATTGAAGTTTATACCGCCTTTGCGTTTCCATATAATAATTTGCCTTACTGGAAAGTCTTGTACGATTTCGTGCCGATCTTGAATCAGGCCTCCTTGAACTCTCCATTTGTGGTTGTAGAATATGGCACCATCATCCTTTATCAGACGCATCATCTCCGTTAGGCAATCGCGCTGCCATTTGCAGTACATATCATACGGCATATTGTCGTCATAATCTGCATACCCATTACATAGAGCAGCGCTCGCCCATTTTCCCCCTCTACCATCTTTCATTCCGTTGCCAGTGCTATTTTTGAGGTTATAAGGAGGCGATGTTACGGCTATGTCGCAACATCCATCAGGCAATTCTTTCATTATGGAAAGACTATCCCCACAAAATATTTTATCTATGTAGTCGGTAATCATATTGCAAATATACTGAATTTAGTTGCCGCTCAAATAATATAGTTTCAACAATCCCCAAAGTGGAACATCTATATTATTGATAATCAGTGGCAACATTAAATCTATCCCTTTCTCTATTTCAGGATCATCCTCAATACCATGAAACTGAAACATAAGCCACCCTTCTTTTTCTCAGGTTAGCACTTATCTTTGCTAACTAGTCTCAGGTAATTAATAAAACTCATAGGTATGCTCGATAAGTTAATCTTAGATAGTTTTAATTATTGCGATTCGTATACAAAATACATATACAAACACACAACTCCCCTCATAACTTAACGATACACAACACGCACAACAATTAAAGAAGAATAGCCTACTTGCAGGACATGATGTTCAAGATGAGGTTGTCGGTGGACTGCATGCCGACACGGCCGATTTCGCCGAGATTCCGTATGGTCTTCTCGATGTCATCGTCCACGATGCCGTCATGCTTGGTGGCGCAGATGCCATCGAGGGCGAGGACTGCGGACTGGACGGAGCTGCAGACTCCGGAAGCGACCTTCATGGCACAGCCGACTTTGGCCCCGTCGCAGACCATTCCGGTGATATTCCCCACCATATTCTTAATCGCAGCGCACACCTGCTCGTAAGAACCACCTTTCATCAGCACGATTCCGCATGACGAGCCCGTGGATGCCACTACGCATCCGCACAGGGCGGACAACCTGCCTAGGTAGGATTTTATGTGTATGGCCACCAAGTTACTAAGAATCAAGCCTCTGGCTAGGAGCTCATCATCGAGAGCGAACCGCATTGCGTAAGCGATTACAGGCATGCTCACCGTGATGCCCTGATTGCCGCTTCCCGAATTGCTCATGGCAGGCAGGACGCAGCCATCCATCCTGGCATCGGAGGCAGCCGCTGTCATGCCCATGGCGAAACTCATGAAATCATCTCCGAAAATCCGCTCCTGGTTAGCGCGTATCGTTTTTCCGACCTTCAGCCCATAATCCCCCTTCAGTCCTTCGCAAGCCAGAGCCAGATTATAATCACGGTCCTCCAGGATGAACTTGATGTCCTGGAAATCCGCCGATTTTGCGAAATCGTAAATTTCTCTGACCGTGAGGCCATAACGAGACCTGTCGCTGCTGCATTCATCCCCGCCACCTAAATGGTCCGAGAATAGGACTTGTCCATTGAAAGAGGTCTCGGCGATATGGTCATGAGCATCTTCGACTACGGCTACCGCGCGATCCCGAGATCCGTCCACTCGCACGGAAGCCTCCACATAGAGTTTCTTGCGAGTCTCAGCCAGGCCTATATGCACCTTGCAATTCTGTTCCAGCTTCTTTGCCATTGCTACAGAGCTGCTGCACATGTCTTTCAGGACTTCCAGCCCATATTCTGAACGTCCGCAGACCGCTCCCAGCGCTGCCGCTATCGGCATTCCGATCATGCCTGTGCCAGGTATGCCGACACCCATGCCATTCTTCAATATATTCCCGCTCACTGCCACGTCTATTTCAAAAACAGCATGGGGCCGCCACTGCGCGACAGAAGAATCAATATCTTTGGAATATTCCGCCAGCACTTCGACTGCTTTCGCCGTGGCGAGGGCAACGGCTATCGGCTCGGTACAGCCCAGAGCCGGCTTCACCTCCGCATGGATTATTTCTATTATTTCTTTCTCTCTGTCTGTCATTTCTGTCAATTACTTTCTGCCAGCCGGAAATGTCAGATTCTTTGCGACCTTGCCATCTTCATGTCTTATCGTCACGCATAGTTTGCCGCCTTCGGTATGCGCCTCGACTATGCCGTTATTGGAGTTCACGAGCACGGGATACTTCACTGTGGCGTTCGGCTCATGGAATTCATCTCGGTGCAGGTGTCCCGATATCATCAAGTCTATTCCCATGTCGTTCAAGACCGGGGTGAATTTGTCCATGCAGTCGTTCTGGCCGTGCCAGCTGTCGGGAGACTTCACAGTCGGCATGTGCGCAATGGCAACCCTGAATTCCGCAGACCGGAAATCCGGATCGTCTTTAAGGGTTTTCATCCACTCGGCCTGCTCTGTACGGTAATTATCGTAGTCTACGATGTCGGAATATTCAATGTCACTGTCCGGCTTGTCCTCTCCTGTGTCCAGAAGGATGAAATAAACCGGACCTTGGCGCAGAGTATAATAAAGATGCGGTTCGCGCGGATTGAAATAATTCTGTATTCCGGTGGCATATTCACCCCTGGTCTCATGATTGCCCCTGACGAAGTAAGGAGATTTCCCGGATGCGAAGACTCTTATGCTTTCATCCATGAATCCCGTGAAAATTTCTTCAGGCTTATTGAGGATGGAGATCATGTCTCCATTGAAGAATATGAGGTCGGCATCTTTATTTTTATGATATCCAAGCAGAACGCCTATGAGGCTGTCCCTTGCATGTATGTCATTAAGGACCACGAACGATGTCTCTTTCTTGGCTTTGTCCAAGGTCGTGAATTTCAGGGGTGCCACGGAGTAGACATCGGTAGACGCAACGTTTCCATAATGCACCCTGTTGCTCTTCCTGTACAGTATTTCTTTAGCGAAGACTCTGTAACGGTAATTCGTACCGGGCTTCAGGCCAGTCAGCTTGACGGAATGTAATTCAGATGTAACCTTTACGCCTATATTCGTGTCGAAATATTTCGGTCTCTCGCAGGCGTAGAAAGACGTGCCGTCATCAGGAGCCAGCTCCACCCAGCCGATCGAAGGCTTGTCCGCCTCCCACACCACGACGGCCTCGTTGTCCGTTATATTCTGTAAATAAGGTCCATGCAGAAGCTTAATCTGCGCAGATAGCGTCAGCGAAGCGAGAAGAGCCGCTGCCAATATGGTTAACTTTTTGATACACATTATATTCATAAAAACAATCGTTTATTTCAGTTTCGACAGTATTCCATCCTTATCGAAAGAGGATACGTCCGCATCTCCAACTTTCGCCAGATAATCTTCGGCCTTCCCTTTGTCTCCCAGTCCTTCATACGCCTTTGCCCTGATGTAATTTTCTACGTGCATGTCAATCATGTCATCGTAAGGCTTGCCGACCCCTAGATTCTCGTTCCATACCTCGGAATCGTCCACGCATTTGAGTGCTTTCTTGTAATTCTTGTGGTTGAGGCAGTCTACAGCCAGGCAAAGGTTCGCTTTCCGGAAAGCCATCCTTCCAGCCTGCGCGCCTTCGCTCGGCAGCACGGTAAGCCTGTTCAAAAGAGCAAGGCTCTCTTTGTATTTTCCTTCATCACAAAGCACGTTCGCATACCTAAGTCCAATCTTGTAATCGTCTTTATCCTTGGCCATGTACTTCTTTCCAACAGCCTCGGCATCGCTCAGAAGCCCGGCAGACATATAGTAATTGATGAGAGCGTATCCTGTCCGCCAGCTTTCCTGCGTTTTCTCTGCTTTCAGCAGGTCAGCCAG
This sequence comes from uncultured Bacteroidales bacterium, assembly GCA_900316045.1. Lineage (GTDB taxonomy): Bacteria > Bacteroidota > Bacteroidia > Bacteroidales > UBA932 > Cryptobacteroides. The sequence goes on from ONBM01000001.1 coordinate 7,119, forward strand.
TTTTTCCTCGCCAGATTCCAGCAAAGCCCTGCACAGATAGAATGGGGCATATTCAGGATCACCGCAATCTTTCAGCATAGCCAAAGCCTTTGCCTCGTCTTGGCAAGCCCAATGAATCAGCGCTTCGTAATATTCATTTTTCCAACATGGCTTGACATCCTGCGCCCATCTCAGAGATTTAAGCGTCGAAGGCCTGAATGGGAACACGAATTCAGGAGAGCCCTCCTGCGCCTTCTCCAATGCCGCCAAGGCGGCAGACTCGTCTCCGGCAATATGCTTCATGTAAGCCAGCCTGTAATTCGCTATCGGGTAGTCGCTCACGAAGCCAAGGAGCTTTTCTGCTTCCTGGGAGCATCCAATCTGCTCATACCATTCCTCCAGCTCTAGGATTTCCTCGCGCTTGAACTCGCCGGACAATGACGCAGCGAACTCATCCTCTGAGAAATTCCCAAGCATGTAATTCTCGAACCTTAGACCATGAGCAAGCGGCAAAGTACGCAGGACGCTGCTTATGACTTGCAAAGCCTTATCTGTCTGTCCCATCTTCCTATATGCAAGGGCCAGGATATTCTTAGCTGAAAGATTCTCAGCATTGTATTTCACGCTGCTCAATGCGAATTCCACTGCCTTGGCGTAATCTTTATCCAGCACATACATCTCGGCCAATTTCTCGAAGGCGGCAGTCCTGAAGCCAGCGTCTCTGGCTGCCACGCTGAAGCCATCTTTGGCATCGGTATTCTTTCCAAGAGCCTGACAGCACAAACCGTAAATGTAGTTTGCCTTGCCATCATAGGCATTCAGGCTGAGAGAGGTCCGGCAAGATGCGAGCGCATCCTCATAACGGCCAAGCCTGAACAGCAATGAAGCCTGCGCATTCAGGGCAGGAAGAAAATATTTATCTTTCTGAAGGCATTTTCCCAGATATTCGGCGGCCTTCCCATAATCCTTCTGATTCAGGAACTGCTCGCCCTGGACATACAAACCGTAGACAGAGTCCCAGTCAAAATCGTCAGGAATGACTTTCGGCCTGTCAGTAATGTTGTCTTCCGGAATTTCTGAATATACCAAAAGGTCATCTCCGATGATCACTTTCAAGCGTCCTTCGGCAGCCACCGAGGATGGGAATGACTTTTCCAGCACTTCAAGCGCTTTGCACTCGAGGGGAATATCCTCCATCTGCCTGTCTCCATTGAATATTTTCATATGCGCAGACATATTGACTATAGGAGAATACAGCACCTTAATCTGATCATTTTCCCTGATGACGTTTATCGCGCCAACCCTGCTGGCTTTCACGATTCCTTTAATGTCCTCCACCGGGAACCAGTATTCCGTCCAGCTATCTGTTTCCCCTGGGGCAAAAGACTCGCTGCGGAATGGAGTGTAAGAGCTGTTCGACTGAGGCTGATTGAACATCCTGCCCGACTGCAGCTCGACATATTGGCCATTGCCATCCGTAAGCAGTTTCTCCCAAATCATTCCTTGGCGGGAGAGACCCCAAATCCAGATTTTCATCCCTAGCTTAGCCTGATAATCAGACACGTGAGCCGAGCCATATTTGTCATCATGATAGAAGGCACCATAGAAGTCGTTATATTTTCCCAGGACATGGTAAGATTTAGCCCCTCCGAAATCATTCTTCTCATACCACGAGATTTCCTTCCCATCCTCGCTCACCGGATAAGAGTGGAGGTCTCCGCCATGTCCGATCGCGGAATAATTGTACCACGTGGTCTTCGTAGAGAAATATGCCTTGTCTTTTTCCAGCCTCACTTCGACGACCCAGAAAGTACGGGTTACCAACTCATAGGAAGAAAGCCAGCAGCTCACGCTGCCATCAGCATTCTTTGCAGTGCAGTAATCTACAGGCGTGGCAGTGGTGGGAGCATGGCCGATGATGCCGAAATTGAATTCTATCCCGCCGGATGTCCAAGGTCCGCGCATGGCGATAGACCTGAATTTAACGGCATCATTGCTATAGATAAACTGCTTTCCGGATTTTTTATCGATCGCCCCCCAGACCTTACCGCCGATTTCAGGCAGAATGGTCAGCCTGATATATTCATTTTCAAGAGTGACCACCGTCCATTCTTTGTCAGCTGCTCTCGCTGAAAAACCATCGAAATGGAAATAAGGATAGATTGATTCCGAAGGGTTTGCCACCGGGTCAGGGTCGGAGAATGGATATGTCTTCATCTTCTGCAGACTCTGGGAAATCGTCGCTTCCTGAGCAGACAGCGGCAGCGATGCCAAGATAGACAAAATTGCAATTAAGGCTTTTTTCATATCAAGATATTTAAAATGTATCATAAAATCATGCGAATTACAAAATTACTCTATTCTGGATGTTTTCCAAGGGACTAAGGCGTAAAAAAACCGGCTCGCGCTTATGAACCGGCTAAATTCTTTTGTCATCCTGACGGAAGCCAGGATCCGGGTCTTCGACCTTAGTCGCGGATGGCTGCTATTCCTGGAAGTTCCTTGCCCTCGATAGCCTCGAGCATTGCGCCGCCGCCTGTGGAAACGTAGCTCACCTTATCGGCGAAGCCCATCTTGGTCACGGCAGCAACTGAATCACCACCTCCAACCAATGAATATGCTCCATTCTGGGTAGCCTCAGCAACGAATTTGGCGATTTCCTCGGTGCCATGAGCGAAGTTAGGAAGCTCGAACACCCCTACAGGACCGTTCCAGAGAATGGTCCTGGATTCAAGGATGATCTTCTTCCAATTCTCCAGGGAAGCCTCGCTGGCATCCATTCCCTCCCAGCCGTCAGGGATATTGAATATGTCAACCGTCTGACGCGGAGTGTCATTGTCGAATGCCTGACCGGCTACTGTTGCAACAGAAAGAGAGATGTTCACACCCTTCTCCTTTGCCTCTTTGAGGATTTCGAGGGCATCCGGAATCAATTCATCCTCATGGATGGAATTCCCGATCTTGCCGCCTTCGGCCTTGACGAACGTATAGCCCATGCCGCCGCCGATGATCAGGTTATCAACCTTATCGAGCAGATTCTTCAGCACGCCAAGCTTGCTGGAAACCTTGGAACCACCAATGATGGCCGTGAAAGGACGTTTGGCATTCTTTAGCACATTGTCTATGGCAGCAATCTCTTTCTCCATGAGATAGCCGAACATCTTGTCGTTCGGGAAATATGCAGCAATAAGCGCCGTTGAGGCATGAGCCCTGTGAGCAGTTCCGAAAGCATCATTGATGTAGCAGTCTGCGTAGGAAGCGAGCTTCTTCACGAACTCTTTCTGGCTTTCCTTGACAGCCTTCTTGGCAGCCGTCTTCTCCTCGTCAGTAGCATCGTCTGCAAGTCCCCTAGGCTTGCCCTCTTCCTCCGCATAGAAACGAAGATTCTCAAGAAGCAGTACCTCGCCAGGCTTCAAAGCAGCTGCCTGAGCATCGGCCTTCATGCAGTCATCTGCAAACTGCACAGGCACACCGAGGCACTCTGATACATGATTCACGATATGCTTCAATGAAAATTTAGGATCAACCTTCTTAGGACGTCCAAGGTGAGACATTAGAATGAGGGCACCGCCACCGGCGAGCACCTTCTTCAGCGTAGGCATTGCGGCACGGATTCTGGTATCGTCCGTTATGTTGAAGTTCTCGTCGAGAGGAACGTTGAAATCCACTCTGACGATAGCCTTCTTGCCTGTGAAATCATAAGTGTCAATGTGCTGTTGCATAATAAAATAAATAAATTGTTATTGTCTCTTTTTGCCACGCAAAGATAGTAAAAGATAAGAAATATTTTACTTATTGGAAGCACTTACAACGTTAAAATACAAACTTTTAGTATATCTTTGCGGCATGGCAGCAGAATTTCCGTCGAAAAATTGGAAAGATTACGAGCTTCTCGACTCTGGACGAGGCGAGAAGCTGGAGCGTTTCGGCAAATATATCCTATCCCGTCCCGAACCCAAAGCCCTTTGGGACAAGCAGATGGGCGAAGAAGAATGGAAGAGGATGGCGCACACGGCCTTCTTCCCTGGCGCCGGCTTCGGCAAGGCTGGGAAAGAGGACAGCGGCACCTGGAACAGGATCAAGGACATGCCGGACCAATGGTGGATCGGATATGCCTCTGAAGGGGGACCTCGCTTCAACCTAAGGCTCGGCCTCACTGCGTTCAAGCACGTCGGCGTCTTCCCAGAACAGGCATCTAACTGGGAATATATCTATATGCAGACCACCAGAATAGCCGCCAGGAACAAATCACAGAATCTTCCTGCACCTAAAATCCTTAATCTATTCGCCTACACTGGGGCTGCGTCCCTAGCCGCCAAATGCGCTGGAGCGGATGTAACGCATCTTGATTCTGTGCGGCAGGTTGTCACCTGGGCTCACGAAAACCAAGACAGGAGCGGGCTGGACGGCATTCGCTGGATAGTCGAGGACGCAATGAAATTCGTAGCAAGGGAAACCCGGCGAGGCAATCTTTACCAAGGCATCATTTTGGATCCACCTGCATACGGCCACGGACCTAACGGAGAAAAATGGAAGCTGGACGAATGCCTCTATGACATGATGCTCGGAATCGCCAAGATTCTCTCCCCGAAAGACAGTTTCATGGTCCTGAACCTCTATTCGAACGGTTTCTCAGCCATGCTGGGCGAAACCGTAGTCAGGCAGGCATTCCGCCTCACGAAGCAAGACAAAATGCAATCGGGAGAGCTTGTCCTCAGCGACCGCTTCGGCAAAGCCCTCCCGCTCAGCATATTCGTCAGGCTGGAACGCTAGGAATTTCCTGCCTCTTTCGTTCCTGTCAGCTGCGAGAGCAGATCATTCAGGCGTTTTTCTATCTTGGCAGCATATTCCTCGTCACCAGACTTCTTCATCGTGTTGGACAGATAGAAGATCATGTTGCAGGAATATTCAAAATCGTCTTTAGCAACATCATACATGCTCAAATAGAATCTCACCGACTGCATTACCTGATCCGACACCGCATCCGCTAGTTTCCTGGCCTTCTCATTCTTTCCGATGGAATAATAATCTTCTACCATCTCAATAGGAATGAGAGTATTGGAAGGCCAGCCATAGATGGTATTATCGAATGGATAAGAAGCCGGGTCGAGCGCCGCCTGGCACATGTCCAGAGCCTCCTCAGCCCTTCCGTTCTCCCCTGCTTTGATGAAAGCATTGGCAGCCGTCGTGAACATATTCCTAATCGACATCACGCCTAGATTCGTGTAGATATTCTGATAATCAACGTAATAGTCTTTTCTAGAAGTAGCCGCGAACGAGAATTTGTTCTTCAGGTTGTCATACAATTCATCAGTGTCAACGATTCCGGCATCCAGGCTCTTAACGGAGTTCCGGATAGGCACGAACTTATAGGAATAGCCCTCGTACATCAAATAATCCTTGATTCCGATGTTCAAGTCTCCTCCATTGTTCAGCACATTGAGAGGGCGGTCCCACTGATATGAAGAGTCAAATAACTCTTCGACGCAGGTATTTCAAGTACGATAGAGTCAGGAATCTGTTCGGCAAACTTATCGCTTAATATTCCATATTTCAGGCAGTTCTCTTTATTCACTGGAATGATCATCTTCCTAGATGCCCAGTAGTCTATTCTTCTGCCATCTTGCAAAGTAAGCTTGGCCTGAGGATGCTTGAACACTTTGATGATGTCTGAGAGCAGGTAGGCTTTCCCGCCGGCATCCTGGATAGGAATCCAGTCGTTGATGCCGTACAAGTACTGCTCCTGGCCTACCTGAAGATCTAGCCTTGGCGATTCATTGCTGGCGTACTTCATCTGATCTATGTACCAGTCGGTGCCAAGAAGGGAGGTATTGCATATCCTCACGTCGGTCCTGAATCCTTCCACCTCCTGAGCATACCAGAGAGGGAAAGTATCGTTATCACCATGAGTCACCAGAAGGCCGTCCTTGCCTATTGAATTAAGATAATTCTTGGCAGTCTCCACGGAAGTGTACCTATGGCTTCTATCATGATCGTCCCAGTTCTCCTCCGCCATCAGCGCAGGCACGAACAGGCAGGCGACAGTCGCAATGGCAGCAACCGCAGTGCCCTTCTTCTCTTTGGTAATCCATGAATATATCGCGGCGACCGCAAAGCCTACCCAGATGGAGAACGCATAGAATGAACCAGCGTATGCATAATCACGCTCACGCACTTGGTAAGGTGGCTGGTTCAGGTACATCACGATTGCAATTCCTGTCATGAAGAATAGCAAGAATGTAAGCCAGCAGCCCCTCCTGTCCTTGTCGAACTGGAACACGAGCCCAAGCAGGCCGAGGAGCAAAGGCAGGAAGAAATAGTGATTCTTACCCTTGTTGTTCTTCACCCAATCAGGAGCCTGGCTCTGATCCCCAAGACGCATGTCGTCAAGCGGTTTTATGCCACTCTCCCAGTTGCCCTTGAAAATATCTTGTGCCGGGGCATGTATGTCATTCTGCCTTCCTACGAAATTCCACATGAAATATCTCCAGTACATCCAGCCAAGCTGGAAATCGAAGAAGAATTTCATGTTCTGGGCAAAAGTAGGTTTCTTGTAATTGCTTCCCGGCACCGTCTTGCCCTTGCCATCCATGTAGCTTTGATAGAACTGAATGTGATTGTTATCATTGCTCCACATCCTAGGAAAGAGCATCTTGCCCGAGGCCTTGTAAATAGCGTTGACCGGACCCTCAACCTTCTTGTATTTGCCATCCAGCGGCGCCCAGTAAGTCTTTGAGACCAACTCATAATCGGCACCGAAATACTGGCCGTACAGAAGCGGCTGAGAGCCATATTGCTCACGGTTCAGGTAGCGCACCAGAGTGAAAGGATTATCTGGCTGGTACTCATTGGTCGGGGTCTTCGCGCAAGAACGGATGACCACGATGCTGAACAAAGAGAACCCGACGAGGATTGTCGTAAAGCACAGCAGAGCAGTGTTCCAGAATACCTTCCCTTTCTTTAGCGTCTTGAACAATCCCCAGAAGCAAAGCGCCAGAAGAGCTACCACGAAGAAGGCTGCTCCCGTGTTGTAAGGCAAGCCCAGCCCGTTCACGAACAGCAAATCGAAGTACCCTGCGAATTTAGGCAGGAATGGGATGACGAAGAAATACATCGCCCCTATCATCACGAACGACAACAGCAACAGCCCGACATATTTCCAGAAACCATATTTTTTGTCCTCTCCATTCTTGTACACGTACATGAACACCAGCATAGGGATTGCCAGCAGGTTAAGCACATGCACGCCTATGGAAAGGCCCATCAGGAACGAAATCAGAATGAGCCAGCGGTTAGAGTACCTGCGGTCCTCTTCCTCGTACCATTTCGTCATGACCCACACCACCATCGCCGTGAACAGCGAAGACATTGCATAAACTTCACCTTCAACCGCAGAGAACCAGAAAGTATCGGAGAAATTGTAGACTAAGGCACCCACGGCCCCGCTGCCGAAAATGGCAATGGCCTGGCCCAAGGAATATGCCTGCGTGCCATCTTCTTCTTTCCCAGGCTTAATCAATCGTTTCGCAAAGAAGACGATCGTAAGGTAAAGGAAGAATATCGTCAGCGCCGAACAGAGCGCGCTCATGGAATTCACCATCACGGCTGCGTGATCCGCCCCGCCAAGCATGGTGAAGAAGCGAGCAATCAGCTGGAATACAGGGTTCCCAGGCGGGTGTCCGACTTCCAATTTATACGATGATGCGATGAATTCTCCGCAGTCCCAGTACGACGCGGTCGGCTCAATGGTGGAAAGATACGTGAATGCAGATATCACGAACACGATAGCTGCCGTCACATGATTCCACGTTCTGAATTGTTTGTTATCCATTTCAATTTTAATAGCAAACAAAGATACAAAAGGTTTCATTATCTTTGCAAAAACAGGCGCAAAAATGACAGGCGGCAATAATTGGAAAGAACGACTGGGAGTGGTCTACTCGACTAATCCCAATTATGAATATGAAAACGAACATTCTGCCGAGGAGGCCACTCCTGAGCCTTCGAAGCAGAAGCTCATCGTCACCATAGACCGCAGGAACCGCGGTGGGAAACAGGTCACCCTCATATCTGGCTTCGTGGGCACTCAGGATGACCTCGCAGCCTTAGGCAAGACCTTGAAAGTGAAATGCGGCGTTGGCGGCTCAGCCAAAGACGGAGAAATCACAATCCAAGGGGATCAGAGAGACAAAGTGACGGCCCTTCTAAAAGAAATGGGCTACAACGCCAAGAGAGGCAATTAATGAATATGTCAGAGACTTTCAGCGAAGACCCTGTTTTCGCCGCGACCGCAGTCGTCGCGACCGTGCTGTTCTTAATATTCTTAGGAACATTCCTACGTCTTATGCCTGCCCTGATGAACGGCGTGATACGGTGGAAAGGTAATTTGGAACTGGAAGATAGCTTGCAGCTTTCCAAGAGCAGGAATATAATAGCCGCGATACTATATATTCCTTTAGTAATGGTTTTCTACCGTTTCGGAATATTCCGCCCTGCGTTCGCAGACAATGTCCCAACTCCTTGGCAGTTCCCGCTCGTCGTCGGCATATTCCTATTCTACCTTCTGCTGAGGTTCTTCCTGAACTGGCAGATCGAGCTCCAGAACTACTCCAGCAAGACATTCACGGCAGCGAACAATTGCTTCTTCAATTTTGCCATCCTTCTTTTCATCGTGCTTTTCATCGTCGTCATATTAATCAAGCCTTTCACGGAAGATGACAACGTTACCAGAATAGTGCTGACGATTGTTTTCTTTGCTTCATACGGCTTCCATCTCTACAGGCGAGGCCAGATTTTTGCGTCAGCTTGCAGACCTTTGACAACAATTTTGTATCTTTGCACCCTTGAAATAATTCCGACCGGAATGATGGTCATCACCACGACTATGCTCTGACCTCGTTCCGTCGAAGAACAGGACAGGAAAATGGATATTAGGAAGATTTTAATATCACAGCAGAAACCGCTCAATGAGACGCCTTTTGCTGAGCTCAAAAAGAAATTCGGAGTTGAACTTGACTTCAAGCCTTTTTTCTTGGTCGAACCCCTGAGCTCCATCGAGTTTAGGGCTCAAAGAGTTAACATTTTGGATTATACTGCCATAGTTTTCTCTTCCAGGCATGCAATCGACGCATTTTTCTCCATCTGCGACGAGCTTCGAGTAAAAGTGCCTGAGACTATGAAATACTTCTGCACTACGGAAGCAGTGGCAATGTATCTCCAGAAACACATCGTGTACCGCAAGCGCAAGATTTTCTACGGAACCGGCACGCCAGACTCTCTGCTCTCGCAGATTGGCACTAAGAATAAGGACGAAAAATTCCTGGTGACCCAGTCAGAGACGAGTAACAGCGTAGTTCTCACCTCCTTGATGGACGCTCAGAAACTGAACTACAAGACTGCGGTTTTCGTGAAATCAGTGCCTCAGGACTTGAAAGAGACGAAACTTTCAGACTACGACCTGATCGTGGTCTACAATCCTGCCGATGTCGTGTCCATCTTTGAGAACTTCCCCGATTTCAAGCAGGGAAACATTAAGTTCATGACTTACGGCAAAAATGTAATCAAGGCTATGGAAGATGCAGGGCTGTCCATCGAGATTAAGGCTCCGACTCCGGAGACTCCTTCCGTAGCAAGTTCAATCGAACGTTACCTTCTGAGCCATAAATAATGTTCACTCTACCGAAATCTGAACGTCTTAAAGGCAAGGCGGCGATTTCGGCTCTGATGACGAAGGGCCGATGGGGACGGACTGCGGCTCTGAAATATTGCTGCATGCAGAAAGAGGAATCCGAACCAAACAAAATCATGGTCTCGGTGCCCAAGCGTTTGTTCAAGCAAGCTGTAAGGCGAAATCTTCTGAAGCGCAGGCTTAGGGAGGCTTACCGGGTCAGAAAGCACATGGCCAGAGGAATAGACATTCTTTTCTTATATAATATTAATGAAATATTATCTCAGGAGGAGATTGGAAAACAGGTCGAAGACATTTTGCATGGGCTGGAAACTGAAGACAAGCGATGAGCTGCCGCAATGGAGGCAGGTCGTGAGGAAAGCGCTTAGCTTTCCGTTCACGGCTCTCATCGTGTTCTACAGAGTAGTCATCGGCCCGTACGTGCCTAAGACCTGCCGTTTCGAGCCATCATGCTCGACATACGCCTTGCTGGCATTCAAGAAATGGGGTCCTTTCAAAGGCCTTGTGCTTACGGCATGGCGTCTGCTCCGCTGCAATCCATGGGGCGGCAGCGGCTACGACCCAGTGCCATAGGCAGGCTTCCAGCAGCCTGTCGGGATATATTCATAGAATTATTTTTAACGCAGCCGAGATGAATTTTTCACCATCATCTCGTCTTTGAATATATTCCTGGCGGCCAGAAAATTGAGGATTGCCGCCAAAAGCGGGAATATGTTAGGTACCGTGAATATGAACTCATCTCCGGAAGTGAAGAACTCGACGGCTATCCACAACTGGAGGGCAATCATCAGTATCGCAGAAAGCACTGCCGTGCGCATCTGAAAGATTCGGTGCGAATATACCGTAAGAGCTATCAGCTGGAGCAGCCCGATTACGATCAGCAACACCAAGTAAGGCACGAACTGAGCAAATTTCAATTCCTCTGCCCTAGTGCCCCCAGGGCCGAGCACATAGCACCTGACGCAAAAAAACATAGCCACGATTAGACCCGTGGCTATAGCCAAATATAAAGTCTGAATTCTTTGCCACATGATGCAAAAATAGTTTTTTAAAACGGAATTTCATATCTTTGAGCCTGTTTAACACTAAAAATATTCGTTAACATGAGAATACCAGAATCAGAATTATTGATAAACGGGGACGGATCGGCTTTCCACATTCACATGAAGCCGGAGGAATTGGCTGACATCGTGATACTTGTCGGCGATCCCGGAAGAGTGGAAGTGATCGGTGGGTATCTTTCCGACAGAGAGTTCACTCACTCTTCAAGAGAGTTTGTCTCCACTACTGGAATGTACAAAGGCAAGCGCATGACTGTACTATCCACTGGCATCGGAACGGACAACATCGACATCGTTATGACAGAGCTGGACGCTCTTGCAAACGTGGATTTCTCGACGAGGGAGCCGAAGAGCGAGCATCGGACTCTGACAGTGCTGAGGATTGGCACTTGCGGAGCCATTCATCCGGACATTCCTTTAGGCTCCGCAATATTCTCGCACTACTCCGTTGGCTGCGACGGCATGCTGAACTGGTACGCAGGCCGCAGCAAAATCACGAACGCTGCCATGGAAGAGGCTTTCAAGGAGCATATGAAATGGAACTGCAACCTGCCTTCGCCTTATTTCGTTAAGGCAAGCGACAAGCTGATTGCCGCATTCGAGAAGGAGACGGTTAAAGGCGTGACGATCTCTGCTCCTGGCTTCTACGGGCCTCAGGGCCGTTCCGTCAGGCTTGGGCTTGCGATGCCTGACATGCTGAAGGATCTGGAATCTTTCCGTTTCGGAGAATACAGGATTACGAACATAGAGATGGAGAGTTCGGCCGTGGCAGGAATGGGTCTTCTGCTCGGACACGATTGTGGCACGGTTTGCTGCGCCATAGCCAATCGTTACCTCAAGAGCAGCAACACCGACTACAAGCCTCAGGTCAGAACCGTCGTCGAAATGGCCCTCGACCGCCTTGCCGGATTGTCATGACCTGTTATTGAATAAGGAAAGGACGTTCTCTGAATATGTCTTAGAAATAGGTATGGGCTTGATCGCATCGTTGCCGAGGTCAAGCTCGTATCCGTCTTTCTCTTTGCGGAGGATTCTGACCTTTTGCATGTTCACGATGTACTTCCTATGGCAGCGCACGAGACTGCTGCCCCTGAAACTTTCTTCCACCGTTTTTAAGCGGCAACGCAGCATATACCTTTTAAGTTCGCCTTTACTGTCTGTGTACCATACATTTATGTAATTATCATCAGACTCGATGTAGTAGAGATTGTCCAGATTGACGGAGAGCCTTAGCACGCCCCCATTATCGAAAAGCGTTACCTTTTCCAGCTGGGAAGGAGCCAAGGCCTCATCTGAGACTACATTATCATAATTCAGAAGACGGATGGTCTTGTTTTTGTCGTTGATGGCGAAATACATTCCCGCGATGATGTAAGGAATTATAATAGAAATCGTCCCATACACTAAAGAATTGCCAAGGATTCGTGGAAACTGATCCCAGCCTATCTTAGTGATAGGCACGGTAAGGAATGTGTACGCAAGACATATTATTATCACCTCAGCTGCATCCCAGCTCACATAACCCAGGTAAGTCATCTTTATCTTAGTCCTGGTCTTATACATCACGAATTTACTAAGAATCACGAGGAGCAAAGAACCTAATGCGAAAAGCAGCGTAAAGAAAAAGAATAATGAGTTGCCTAGACGAAACCAAGCATTATGCGAGAACGGTATGCTCACGAGCAGGAAGACGATGGAGAAAAGCGCCGTGAAAACCACGGTGCCAATGAGCTGGTATTTTCCGCGGAGATATTCAGGAATTGCATTTCCGAGGCCTTTCTTTGTCATATTCGTTCATTTCTGCTTGCAAATATAGCAAAATTCCGCATCTTGGAATTTCGCGATTTTACCCCACATTTCAAACAATCGCCCCCATCGCCAACTTTGAACTAGATTTTTCGATCGTTCGCCACATAAATTTTGAGATAATAATTAACAGTCATAATTTTGCACGAATCTATAAATGTTAAGAGTATGAGAATAATAGGGACAGGTAGCGCACTGCCGAAGAAAGTGGTTACCAATGACATGCTTGCCGAATTCCTGGACACTAGCGACGAGTGGATAACGACTAGGACAGGGATAAAATCCAGGCATGTGATCTCGGATGAGAATATAGAAGACCTTGGAGTCGAGGCTGCGAGGAAAGCTCTTGATATGGCTGGACTGAAGCCTCAGGACATCGATTTTTTCATCTGCTCGAATGTCGTGACCGAATACATGACTCCCGGACTTAGCAGCGTCATCGGGGAACTCCTTGGTCTGACCTGCCCGATGATAGATATTAATTGCGCATGCCCTGGCTTCATCTTTTCGTTGGATATCGCAGAAAGTTACTACAAGGCAGGGAAAGTGAAGAACGTGCTTATCGCTTGCGTGGAGGAACCAACGAGGATGGCCAGCTGGAATGACCGTTCCACATGCGTGTTGTTCGGAGATGGGGCCGGCTCTGTCGTGCTGACCGCCGGCGACAGCATAATGGCCACCAGGCTGCACGCTGAACCTGCGACAGACAAAATATGGCAGAAGAGAAAACTCGTCAGCACTCCATTCATCACTAAGGAAGAAGAAGAGTTCACTCTCCAGATGAAAGGCAGGGATGTGTTCAAATTCGCAGTGAATGCTTGCTGCCACGGCCTGGACGAGGTTCTCGCGCAGGCTGGAATTCCGAAAGACAAAGTGGCCTATTACATGGTTCATCAGGCAAACCAGAGAATCATAGATGCTATAATCAACTATATGGGAGAGCCGGCATCGAAATTCCCCGTGAACATCACCGACCATGGCAACACATCTTCAGCTTCATGCCCTATACTGCTAGACGAATGCAACCGTAAAGGCACATTCAAGAAAGGTGACATTCTTGCGTTCAGCGCTTTTGGCGCAGGTCTTCTCTCTGCCGAGGCTGTAATAGAATGGTAAACCAAAGAATATTATTAAATTTGCAATCACTTGAATCAGAAAAACCTTTAACAACATGGATAAAAGAGTAGTCGTAACTGGAATGGGCATCATCTCGCCTGTAGGAAATGATTTGCAGACATACTGGAAAAATCTTTGCGATGGCGTCTGCGGCATTGATTTCATCAATGATTTTCCGACAGACAATCTTCCTGTCAGAATTGCTGGCAAGATTAAGGATTTCACTCCTGAGAACTACGGAATGGACAAGGCATTCATTCGTAAACAAGACAAATTCACTCTTTACGGCGTCGCAGCTGCCTATCAGGCAATGCAGCAGGCCGGCCTTCACGCAGAAGGCGAGGAGCAGAACATCGACCCGTTCAGGCTTGGAGTCTATGTCGGTTCTGGAATCGGAGGCTTCGAGACTCAATACAGAGAGACCCAGAAAATGATCGAAGATCCTTCCGGCGAATGGATTTCCCCATTGTTCATACCAACAATGATTTCGAATATCTGCGCAGGCCACATAGCGATCAAGCATCATGCAGAAGGTCCTTGCCTGGACATAGTAACGGCTTGCGCCACCTCTACTAATTCAATAGGAGAAGCTTATAGGGCGATAAAACATGGTTACTGCGATGCAATCATAGCAGGCGGAAGCGAGAACGCCACTATTCCTCTTGGAATTGCCGGCTTCGCAAATGCGAAAGCGCTTTCTCGCGCCACTGACCCTCATTATGCATCCCTTCCTTTCAATGCGAACAGAGGTGGTTTCGTAATGGGAGATGGAGCCGGAATATTAGTTCTTGAGGAATATGAGCACGCAAAAGCCCGCGGCGCTCAAATCATTGCCGAAATCGTCGGCTATGGCAACACTTGCGACGCATACCACTCTACGGCACCAAGGCCGGAGGGAACGACTCAGGCTGAATGCATCAGGCAAGCTGTAAAAGAGGCCGGCCTGGACGCAAGCAAAGATGTCATGTACATCAATGCTCACGGAACAGGAACTCACCTGAACGACGCAGCCGAGACGAAAGCATACAAGCTGGCTCTTGGAGACTTTGCGTACAAGGCCCACATCAGTTCCATAAAATCTATGACGGGACACATGTTCGGAGCTGCTGGCGCAGCGGAAGCAATCGCCACGATATTGGCCTTAAGGGATGGCATCTGCCCTCCTACGATTAACTTGGACACGCCAGACCCTGAATGTGACCTTGACTACACTCCGAATAAAGCCGTTAAGGCCGATATTACCATTGGCATTTCCGATTCGTTTGGTTTCGGGGGCCATGATGCTTGCGTAGCATTCAGAAAATGTTTAGATTAATACCACAAAAAAGACTGTACTGCTATGATGAATATTGATGAAATAAAAACTTTCCTGCCACACAGGGAGCCTATGCTGCTCATCGAGACAGCGGACATCGACTCTGAGGGGAGGGCCCACTGCACCTACAGAATCAAAGAAGATGAATTCTTCACCAGAGGTCATTTCCCTGGCAATCCAATCGTTCCAGGAGTCATTCAGTGCGAAATCATGGCGCAGAGCTGCGCAGTGCTCGTCAAGGACGAAATTCCCGGGCATATAACTCTTTATGCCGGTCTGGACAAGGTCAGGTTCAAGAATATGGTGCGTCCTGGGGATTTATGCGAAGTCACGGCACAACTTGACGAGAGAAGAGGAGACATGTTCTTCTGCACTGCCAAGCTGGAAGTGGGCGGAAAGCTTTGCGCAAAGGGCAAGCTGACTTTCGCCCTTATCCCTAAAGAGCAATGACCTATCGTCAAATAAAAGAAAATGAATATGATGACTTGTCCTTGCGGATTCTCTACGAGGACAATCATCTTTTAATATTCAACAAGAAGCCAGGCGAGATAGTGCAAAGCGACAAAACTGGTGACGAGTGCCTGGCCGAAACACTTAAGGCTTTCATTGCCCGGAGAGACAGTAAGCCTGGCTGTGTTTATCTTGGCATCCCGCATCGCTTGGATAGGCCAGTCAGCGGAATAGTCGTATTTGCGAAGACCTCAAAGGCCATGGACAGGATGTCCGAATTGTTCCGCACTGGCGCCATTCGTAAAACATACTGGGCATTGTGCATTAAAGCCCCAGAAATAGAAACCAGGGAATTGGATGACTGGTTGGTTCGCAATGAGAAGATGAATAAGAGCTTCATCGCCAGGGATGGAGAAAAAACTCCCGGGGCCAAGCTTGCAAAACTAATCTACAGGCACTTGGGAAACACTGACCGATATGCCCTCTTAGAAGTCGAGCTGCTGACAGGACGGCATCACCAGATACGTTGCCAGCTGGCAAACATCGGCTGCATCATTAAAGGAGACTTAAAGTACGGCGCTCCTCGTTCTAATCCAGACGGTAGCATATCCCTACACTCTAGGAATATAAAATTCGAGCATCCGGTCAGGAAAGAACCGATAGAAGTCACTGCACCTGTTCCACCCAGCTGGAAGGGCGTAGAGAAGTTCTTGTAAGCTCTCGATATCTCCCCGCAAGATATTCTTCTATCCAATCCGTCGGAGTCGCCCCAGCATTCATTTTAAAAGCCATGTTGAATGTGGCTGTCGAATGGAAACCGGACATCTCCGCCACTTCGGCCAACTTTTTCCTGGGTTCCCTCTTAAGGATTTCCATCGCATGGCAGATCCTGTAATAGTTTATGAATTGCCGGAAATTCTTGCCAGAGAACATATTTATAGTCTTGGAAAGATAAAGCTTATTGCAGAACATGCATCTGGACAGGTCATCCATATCAAAATCCTCCTTAAGGAAAGGCTTTTTCTCCAGCATCAGTCTTACGATCCTGTCGTAAATGCCCTGCATGCGTTCTTTCTCTTCGTCTGCCTCGCTTTTCCTCCTGAATCCAGAGTTATTCCTCATAGTTTCCTCCATCTTCGCAACCTCTTCCTTCATTGACTTGAGCAAGAATTTGCTATTGGTGACGAACTTGATGAATGCGATGATGAACTGAAAAAGGAACAAGGCACCGGATAAAAATATAAGGATGTGCTGTGGCAAGCCTTTCATGCGGCTGGAGCAGAAACAGAGTATTGCTATCAGCAAAAATATGATAGTGAAAACGAATCTGACATATTCATGGACTAGATTGACTATCGTCGCCTCTCTCAAAATCTGCCTGATGGCAGAAATATTGAAAAGCATCAGCAAGATAGTGCCAGAAAGCACGAGAAACAAATTAGCCATCGGGATAACGAAGAATCTGTCATTACCCAAAAACGTCCAATCCAGGTAATAAGGTGCCTTTACGAAGAGATTCACCGCAAAAGCGGCAATCGAGAATCCTAGCCCGAAGCGTAATCTGTTTTCGGAGACATAAACATAGAGCATTACTTCATCGGCTATGGCCAGATCGAGGACGTTGTCGTAATAACCAGATTCACCATATTCAAAAAAATCCATCAAGATAAGCAGGATGCTGGACAAACAAATAATGCCAAGCGTGATTGTTTTGAGAAGTTCCTCCTTAACTGTCTTTTTTATCTTATAGGTAAAGAGCAAAAAAATAATAGCTATCTCTACCATTATTATAATGGTAAACATTGGTATTGAAAGTTTTAAAAGTTAACTTCCGAAATATAGCGAGAAAACGATTAAATGTCATGGAATTTCAATTCCGGAAGCTAATTTTTTTATCTTTCTATATAAAATTTCTGTTTTTTGAAGAGCCTTATATTTTTTTTGCGCCCTATCGATTTTTTTTGCGCTATATTAATTCTTTTTAGAGACGTTTCCCTTGATAGAATCGAAGCCACGTCCGTAAACTCCTGTGACAGAAGATATGGACAAGAACGCATCGTTATCGATAGCCTTGATGCTGCGCAGGATGAGATTCACGTCTGTCTTTCGAGTCACTACGGTAAGCACCTTTATGTTCTCTTTCGTGTACCAGCCTTCGCCGTCCAAGACAGTCACGCCTCTGTGGAAATCCCGAGCAATCATGTCGGCAATATCGGCATAATGCCTGGAGAATATGAAAAGTTGTACGCTCTGCCTGGACCCAGACAGGTAAAGGTCCACCACAGTGCCATTTATCGTCACGAGAATGAGGCCGTAAATTACAGTGACGAATTTGGTGTCGAATTTCATAAGGCTCCCATCCGGCATACGAGAAGGCACGAGCAGTGAGGACAGGATGATGATGACATCCATCCACAAAATCATGCGGCCAGGCGATATATTCCTGTATTTGGCTACTATCAAAGCAATTATGTCAGTTCCTCCTGAACTGCCTCCCTGAGAGATGGAAATCCCGATGCCGACGCCTGTCATGATGCCGCCTATTATGGCGCACATCAGCTTCCCGTTCGACAACGCAAAGTCTTGGATTATGGACTGCGGCACGATTACCTGGAATACATTCAGTCCTATTGATGCAAGGATAATGGCATAGATTGTCTTGGCTCCGAACATAGGGCCAATCACCAGGAATGATATCAAAAGGAGGAAGACATTAATTACCAGATAGCTGTAACCCATTTTTATGCCCGTGGCATACTGGATTATGGAGCTGACGCCGGTCACTCCGCCGCCGACCAGGTTGTTAGGCGTCAGGAATATCGTCCATCCAAGAGTATAGATGGCCATTCCGACGGCTATCAGGAAATATTCCTTAACGGACTTAGCTATTTTGCTTTTGCTCATCGGCATTATTCTTCTTCTTTTTTAGATTTTTGATTGAAACCCCTGTCTTTATTTCATCGAAGCCCTCTCCATAAACAGTGCTTGCAGACGATACGGAGATGAAAGCCTTGGGATCTATGTTCTTTATCACTTTCGTGAGATTGTGGAGCTGATTTTTCCGAACGAGAATCAACAGGACTTTCTTCTCGTTCTTTGTGAACCAGCCGACGGCATTCAAGGCAGTCACTCCCCTGTCCAGTTCTTTAATGATGTAGTCGGCAATCTGCTCGTATTTTTCCGAGAATACGAGCAATTGCCAAGTGGACTTTCTGCCTAAAGTCACCCAATCGACGAATACAGAGAATATTATCATGGCCACATAGCCATAAACCATGTCCTCCAGGGTTTTGCCTGGCACAAGCAGCACCGAGGCGATGATGAACACATCGCAGCAAAGGTAGACCGTGCCCAGCGACACTGGCCAGAACTTATTGATTATCAGAGCGACTATGTCTGTTCCTCCGGTACTGCCTCCATGATCCAGTACGAGCGATATCCCGTATGACTCGATGCAAGAGGCCACTACGACCAAAAGCAGCTTGTTGTCAAAGAATACGTACCAGTTCTCCATCCCTGCGAATATATCTAGGAAAAATGTAGAAATGGCAATGACATATATCGTCTTGAATCCGAAAGCATTCCCCAAGATTAGGAAACCCATTACGAGCAATAAGATATTGATTGCGCCGAAAGATATGTAGACTGGGATCCCCGTAGCGAAATTTATCACCGTGGCTGCGCCAGTGACTCCTCCGCTCGCAATCTGGTTAGGGACGAACATGCATGACCACGAGAATGCGTAGAGCATGGTGCCAACTGTCAAGATGAAGTAATCCCAGATGACAGACTTCACCTTAGCTGACTTTGTCAATGGCTTAGTTGCAGACATAAATATTCAACGACTCTATTTTATGACGAAATTTACGATTTTTCCTGGCACGACGATCACTTTCACTATTTGATGCCCGTTAGTATATTTTCCTGTCTGTTCCAGCCCCCTTATATGATCCTCAACGTCTTTAGGGTTCAGAGATTTAGGAAGATCCACCGTGAACCTCATCTTCCCGTTGAAAGAAACCGGGTAAGTGATGTCATCATCGGCGGCAAGGGACGGGATGAAGTCAGGGAAATGAGCGTATGTGATGGTCTCATTATGCCCCAGCATCTCCCAGAGTTCCTCAGCGATGTGAGGGCAGAAAGGAGATATCAGAATCGCGAGAGGCTCCAGAATCTCACGCTTATGGCATTTCATCGCCGTGAGGTCGTTCACCGTTATCATGAATGAGCTGACAGTCGTATTGAAAGAGAAAGTCTCTATGTCGCCTTCCTCCTTGCCAATTAGTTTATGCAGAGCCTTCAGTTCTTCTGCCGAGGCCTTCTCGTCAGTAACCGCAAAGTCGTCACCATTGAAGAAGAGTCTCCAGAACTTCTTCAGGAAACGGTTAACTCCATCTATTCCATTCGTATCCCAAGGCTTGGACTGCTCCACGGGACCGAGGAACATTTCATACAGCCTAAGCGTGTCAGCGCCATATGTCTCGCAGATGAGATCCGGATTTACGACGTTGTACATGCTCTTGCTCATCTTCTCTATTGCCCAGCCGCAGACATATTCGCCATTTTCCAGCACGAATTCAGCATCAGCGAACTCCGGACGCCATTTCTTGAATGCCTCCAGATCAAGCCTGTCATTGCGGACGATGTTCACGTCCACATGAATTTCAGTTGTCTCGTACTGGTCCTTGAGGCCATAGGACACGAATTTATTCGTTCCAACTATTCTGTAGACAAAGTTCGAGCGACCCTGAATCATGCCCTGGTTGATGAGTTTCTTGAAAGGCTCATCCTCGCAGACATAGCCCAGGTCATAAAGGAACTTGTTCCAGAATCTTGAATATATCAGGTGCCCTGTCGCATGCTCGGTGCCGCCGATGTACAAGTCAACGTTGCGCCAATATTCGTCTTTATCCTTATCGACGAGGGCGTTGTCATCGTGCGGATCCATGTACCTCAGGTAATATGCGCTGGAGCCTGCGAATCCTGGCATAGTGGACGTCTCAAGAGGGCAACCCTCGTATATCCAGTCCTTTGCCCTGGCGAGAGGCGGCTCCCCGTTCTCAGTAGGCTTGAACTCAGTTATTTCCGGAAGAGTGAGCGGGAGCTTATCGAAAGGCATAGGCTTAGCCATGCCATCTTCATAATATATCGGGAACGGCTCTCCCCAATACCTCTGACGGCTGAATATGGCATCTCGAATCCTGTAATTTACCTTTCTGTGGCCGAAACCATGCTTTTCGACATAATCGATAGCGGCAGGGATGGCATCTTTTACCTCCATGCCATCCATGAAGCCGGAGTTCATCATGAGGCCTTCCTTGGCATCGAAACTTTCCGCACTGACGTCGCAACCCTCAATGAGAGGGATTATTGGCAGATTGAATTTCTTGGCGAAAGCATAGTCTCGGCTGTCATGAGCCGGAACCGCCATGATCGCCCCAGTGCCGTAGCCCGCTAAGACATATTCAGAAATCCAGATAGGGACCCTCTTGCCATTCATGGGATTAACTCCGAATGAGCCACTGAATACGCCTGTGACAGATTTTGTCTCGGCAAGTCTTTCTCTCTCTGTCTTTTTCTTCACATATTCGAGATATTCGTCAACTGCGGGCCTCTGCTCTTGCGTCGTCAGGACTTCTACCAGATCGCTCTCTGGCGCCAGCACCATGAAGGTTACGCCGAACATGGTATCTGCTCGAGTCGTGAAAATCGTGACATCATGTTCCTCGTCCCCGTTATAGCACTTGAACACGGCCTCGCAACCGTAGGATTTGCCTATCCAGTTGCGCTGCATTTCTTTTAGAGAATCGGTCCAGTCTATGCGGTCAAGGCCTTCAAGCAGTCTTTCTGCGTATGCACTGACCCTGAGCTGCCATTGCTTCATCTTTCTCTGCATCACTGGGAAACCTCCGCGGACGGAAAGGCCGTCCTTGACCTCGTCGTTAGCAAGCACTGTCCCAAGCTGAGGGCACCAGTTCACAGAGGTCTCGCCCTGATATGCTATCCTGTAATTCATCAGCATGTCAGCCTTCTCTTTATCCGAGAATGCGTTCCACTGCTCTGCGGTAAAAGGATCGTGCTCATTGCAAGCGGCATCGACCGCTGAACTTCCACCTTTTGAGAATGCTTCTTCGAGCACCTGGATCGGGCGAGCCTTCTGCAAGTTATTATCGTACCAGCTGCCAAACATTTTTAAGAAGGCCCACTGCGTCCATTTGTAATATTTTGGATCGCATGTGCGTACTTCCCTGTCCCAGTCGTAGGAGAACCCTATCTGGTCCAGCTGCTGACGGTAGCGGTTGATGTTATTCACAGTAGTGATTTCAGGGTGCTGGCCGGTCTGGATTGCATACTGCTCTGCCGGAAGCCCGAATGCATCGTAGCCCATAGGATGAAGCACATTGAAGCCTTTCAGCCTCTTGTAGCGAGAATAAATGTCACTGGCGATATATCCAAGCGGGTGTCCGACATGCAGTCCGGCCCCCGAAGGGTAAGGAAACATGTCCAGCACGTAATATTTTGGCTTTGTTTTGTCTTCCGTGGTCTTGAATGTGCCCTCTTCGGCCCATTTTTTCTGCCACTTTTTCTCAATCCTCCTGAAATCGTATTCCATATATCAATAAAATCTAATTCTCATGTTTTTTTATTCCGAAAGTGCCTTTTTTCTCCAGCCTGAACTCAACGTAGAGGGTCATCTCTGACTTAACTCTCTTCCCTCCAGACATTCCTGGCTTCCAGTCCGGAGATGCGCTGATGACCTTAACAGCTTCTGCATCCAGAAGTGGGTCTGCGCTTCTGACGACTTTAGCATCCTTCACCTTCCCA
The DNA here is from genome assembly GCA_900316045.1 of uncultured Bacteroidales bacterium. Classification (GTDB taxonomy): domain Bacteria; phylum Bacteroidota; class Bacteroidia; order Bacteroidales; family UBA932; genus Cryptobacteroides. Next base: position 29,359 of record ONBM01000001.1, read on the forward strand.
TCTTCGTCTATTATGAAGCTGACTTGCACATTGCCTTGTATGCCTTGATTAACAGCCTCCTTCGGGTACTTCAAATAACTGTATACCCATTTCGTCAAAAAAAATCTTGGGTCGGAATGCCCGAAGAACGTCGGCTTCACGTCACAATCGTAGTAAGGAATAGCTCTGCCAGACCCCTTAGCCTCAGATGGCCTGAATGCCGGTTTAGGCCCATTGGCAAGCGAAACAGTGAAATTGTAGACATATTCCAGTTCCCTTTCCATCGTGTCATAATCTATTATGGACTGGGTGTCTCTCTCTGTATCGTGCTCTGGATATATTCCCGTCGTGAAATATACCGAAGGGATATCCTTGCCATAGAACGACCTGTGGTCTGATGGATAAGGTTCTTGACCTACAATCTGAGGGGTAATAGGCTGCAGCTTGCTCGCCTCGGCATTCAGCTGCTGATTCAGATCTGCATTAGATGCCGTGTAGGCGTAGAAGCCAAGACTGCCAGTCCCTACCATATCCAGATTTATCATTGCGTCAATGTTAGCGACATCGGAGAATGAACGATTCAAGAAATACCAAGATCCAGAGAATGTTTGGCAAGATGCGCCAAAACCTATGAATAGCACAGAACGACGGAGAAGCAACTTATTTGTCTCCAGCATTTTAGCCAGCTCCAGCATCATAGCGAGACCGGAAGCATTTCCATTCGCCCCATAATAATTCTTCTCCACCTTTCTTCCGTTCACGGTCATGGAACCTATTCCAAGATTATCCATCCTGGCCCCAATGACTATGTAATTCTTAAATAGTTTAGGATCTGAGCCCTGCAGGAAAGCAACGACATTCCTAGAAGTGAGAGTGTCACCATTATCTTGGCGAATGCCAAATGCCTCGCCATCCTTGCCAGAGAGCACGTCAATGCCATATTCCTTTAGCACATCGGAAACATATTCAGCTGTAGCTCTCTCTCCTTCCGATCCCGCAAGGCGCCCTTCCATGCTTGCAGCAGAAATCGTAGAAATATGCTCTCTGAGAGCGCTTATGGTTTCAGAGTCCTCTAATTCCGCATATCCACTCTTGAATTGAGCCTGAGCGGAAAAAGTAGCAGTCGCCATTAATATGGCAGCAACGATGCCATTCGTTAATATTCCGTATTCTTTCATCTTGCTATTCAGTTAAAATCCAGACCTGCGGAGGGCAAAAAGCCTGCCGCTTCAGCTCTTTCAAGGATTGGTAGAGCTGAACTGCATCATTCGTCTTGCACACGCCCACGACGTTGTAGCCGTTCTTCAAAGCAATCACCTCGGCATCATACCCTTTTTCCGAAAACGTCTGGCTACATCTCAGCGCATTATCCATGTTGCTGAAAGAACCGACGATGATGTAATACCTGCACGGCAGGTCGGCGACCGCAAGTCCTCCGAAATTAGATGTCGCCATCATCTTGTAGCCATTCATTTTCATGGTGTCCAAGGCAGCCACGGAGTCTGCTTCGTGTTTCCTCACGGCAGCGATTGAGTCACGTATAGCTTTCTGCCTGGCCTTTTCAGCCTCGGCCTTTCTAGCCGCAATCGCCTCGGCCTTAGCCTCTATTTCTCGAGAAGTAGGCCTGCCAGCGACCTTCCTGAAAAAGTCGCATCCGGTTGCCATCAAGGCAGCCAACGCCAGAAGTAGAATAGCCTGAAGAATTCTTTGCATAGATGCAAATTTAATCATTTTTACGACCTTAGGAAATAGCCTGAAAAAGATATAGAAAAGGCTGGCGCAGGAGTCTGGCCAGCCTTGTAGCATAATGAAAGCGGGATATTCCTAGAAAGTAAGTTTTGCCATTCCCAGCACGCGGTGATTCTCGACCCAGCGCTTGTTTTTATTGGCAAGGCCGTGATCATCGAGCTTGCTCAAGTCAAGGCCGTGATCATCGAGCTTGCTCAAGTCTCCGTACTCCACTTTCGTGTAGTCATATTCAATTGCAAACGTCAGCTTGCCGATGTTGTAGGCAAGAGTAGGAGTCACCCTGAACATCTGGTTCATGTTCTTGAATCCATTGGAAGCGTAGTAGATGCTGTCGGCATTGCTGTAGCCATCCGCATCGACCGGAAGCTTGTGCTGCGTCCCAAGAGCCTTGATGTAGCCGACCATGCACATGGCCTGCCATTTCTTTCCGTAGCTTGCAGAAACGAAGCTGGAAGAGTTGCGCAGCGGAGTGTACTTGTAGTCAAGCTCATCTGAAGTGTCGTACAGCGCATATCCGCTCATCATGCGAAGATGGTCACCGCCATTCGCGAAAATTGACTTAGCATTAATCTTGAACAGTCCGTCAGCGTACTGCAGATAGACGAATGGATTGAACATGTTTATCCTGTCATCTGCCTTAGTCCCCGCATAATGATTCTGCGTGTTCTCCGTAAGCTTGTGACGAGGGACCAGGCTGATGAATTCGGTTCCCAATCTCGCAAGGATATTCTTTGATACGTATGAAACGCCTACGTATGTCTCAGGAACAAGGCTGTATTTTATATAGTCCTCTGATGCTCCCTGAGGTCCGGTAGGCCTGTACTGCATAGGGTAGAGAATGCCTGCAGTGAAGACTAGGTTCCCGACGTATGCGTCCATCATGATTTGAGGGCTCCTGTTGAATGCGTTGAAAGGAGTTCCTGACTCCAGGTTGATGGCGTATGGTAGGTCTGCAGCCATTGGATGCCAAGCCTGACCAATCTTAAGGCTGATTGAATTGCCGCTGCAATTCACATCCTCCCAGAGCAGATTCATATACGCCTGGCGAAGTCTCAAAGATGCCGTGCTTCCATTCATGAGATAGAAGTCCGTCTCGATTTTTCCAGACACCTTCATGGATCCGAACTGATAGCCTTTAACATTGAGGCCTAGCCTGGAGGTAATCGCATAAAACCTGAAAGCAGGATTTGAATATATATCCTTTCCTTCGGCATTATTGGTCTTGTCATAAGGCATGTAATAGAACAAATCTTCGGAACCCGCCTTGCTGTCCCTCGTGTCGAACGCAGCATAAGTGCGGAAGAATCCGTATGGCTGCAAGTGCGCAGTCAGATTATCAGTGCTCTGGGCAAAGGCAGAAGCCGATGCCATGCAGAGCGAAGCCATAACTATCGTTAAAAAATTTTTCATGATGAATGAAATTAGTCTATTGTGCGAATGGGAATATCTTGGTCAGCCAGAAGAAGCCGATCACGAACCCGACGACTCCGATGATGATTCCCACCTTAGCCATATCTTTTGTCTGAACAAGTCCGGTAGATGCAGCAATGGCATTCGGAGGAGTAGAAATAGGGAAGCACATTGCAATAGATGCGCATACGGCAATGAACGAGATCATTGCCTTGGTGCCGCCAAGGGCTATGAAGCTGGCATTGTTCGCGGCAGCCGGATCAGCCATGCCTTGCGCCACAACTATCAATATAGGGATCAGCAAGGCAGCAGTAGCGGAATTGCTGATGAAGTTCGACAGGAAGTAGCAGACGAGGCCAGCGACTACCATGACGAGAACCACGGACATGGAACCGAACGGGATGGCCTCGATGAGAACCTTGGCAAGGCCGGTATCCTGCAGGCAGGTGCCTAGCGCAAAGCCTCCGGCGACCAGCCATAGCACAGTCCAGTTGATTTCCTTGATGTCTTCTTTCGTGAATATGCCCGTGCATGTGAGCACAGCCAGAGGAATCAGAGCCACCACGTTAGAGTTTATCTTTGTGATCTGCTCAGTTGCCCAAAGCAGAATAGTGCCGATGAAGGTAACCCAGACGACGATCGTCTTCCAGTCCGTCTTGCGCTTGTTCTCTGGAATATTAAGTACGACTTCCTTCGACTTGAAAGGGAAAAGAACCTGAAGCAGTATCCATGCGAATATGATCATGATGATAACGAAAGGAATCATCCTGACAGCCCACTGCATGAAGGTGACGTCACTCCCTGCCTCGGCTAGGAATTTGACCGCAGTTGCATTCGGAGGCGTTCCAATCGGGGTTCCGATGCCTCCGATGTTGGCAGCTATAGGAATCGAAAGTGAAAGCCCGATTTTTCCTTTATCGTCGGATGGGAGGACGGCAAGCACCGGCGCAAGGAATGCAAGCATCATTGCAGCGGTGGCGGTGTTGCTCATGAACATTGAGAAAACTGCTATGACAATCAGGAACCCGAGAAGCACCGACCTGGGCTTCTTTCCGAAAGGTGCCAGCATCAATCTTGCCAGAGTCACGTCCAGCCCGTATTTCTGTGCCATGATCGCTAGCACGAAACCGCCGAGGAACAGCATGACGACAGGGTCTGCAAAAGCTGCCATGAGAGACTTATAGTTCACCAGCTGGCCGTATTTCGGATCGCAGAAGAATCCTATTCCCTTGTTGGAAACCGTCAGCAAAGCCATGACAATAAGCAGCACGGATGTCGTCCAGTTAGGGATTATCTCAGTAATCCACATGAGGGCGGCGAAAACGAACATGGCGATGACGCGCTGCTGAGTGACAGTCAGGGCATCAATGCCGAAGAAAGATACAGGAACGCACCACAGGAAAATCGTGATGAGCAGAACGATTGGCAGAAGTACGGCGTACTTCACGTTGAATTTCTTATCAGCCATATCAATAAATATAATTACTTCTCAAACTCAAACTTCAGATCAATCGGAATATTCTCAAGACGTATGTTGACAAGGTCTGCCTTGAAATCGTCTGAAAGGCTGCAATACTTATCCTCGAACTGGGATGCGAACTCGTAGTCGCCGGTAGCCTGCGTCTTGATTATGATTCCCGTAAGGTCGCTTATGAGCGCAAGGGTCTTATCGTAATCAATGGTGTATTTCCCGCTGTCACCCCTCTTGAATGCCCCATTCATATTCAGATAATTGAATATCATGACGTAGGCCCTTCCAAGCTGGGACACCTCTCCGAACCTCTGCGAGCGAACAAGATTGGCGAAGTAGGTGATGATGGCATCTTCCTTCGTGGTGAGGCCAGGAATCTTATAGTCATCCAACAGCTTGCAGAGCAGATAAAGACCAGCAGCGCTGGCCTTAGCGTCTTCCCAGGTCAGAGCCTTGTTGCCCAAGGCATCGCTGACGCTGCCTTTGCCGTTAATGGTTTCCTTAACCCCAAGCCCATGAGCGATCTCACGGAATGACACGCACCAATAGAATGCCTCTTCGCTCAGGTGGGCCTGCTGATCGGAATTGAGGACGACCATGCCGACCTCATTCACCACCCTGTTGAATTTCTCCGACATGATGTTGCGCAGGAGGACAGACCTGGTCCCAAGTTGCTGTTGCGAATATGCATCAGTAGGAAGATTCAATGCCATGAGCTTGATGCCAGCATTAGCATGGCCAGCCATGTAAATGGCGTCGAATGTATATATTTCGGAATCGCTTCCAGGAACGAAAGTCTTGTACGCTTCATCGCAAGGCAGCATTTTCTGCAAGTCGTCAGCCATTCCGGTGAACTGGCTCAGCTGCACCGTGCGTTTTTCATCTTTCAGCAGCACGTATGCATCGTAGGAAGCCTTCAAGCCGAACAATTGGTCGTCGTTGATTTCGCTAGGGCCGATGATGAGATCCATCTTGCTGTCTTTCACGTCCAGCCAAGCTTTGTCCGCAGCAAGGTAATCATCCGTCTTAAGAGCCTCTATTTTTTTCAATAGATAATTCTTGACGCTGGCCTTTATGGTGATGTCGGCAGCAGCCTGAAGCTCGCTGGACATCTTTTCGATGTAATCTTTGAAAGCCACGTGATAAGGAACCGAAGCCAACGCTCCAGCGCTGTCGCGAACTATCATGGTGTAGGGACTTGTCTTGGACGAATCAGAGAAAGTCTCGAATTCTGCCTTCGTCATGTCAGCAGGGTAGAAAGCCGCACCCAGCGGCCTTTCGCCATAACCTTCCACGAACGCCTTGCCGGTAACCCTGTCCCAAGGCCCATAGTTGATCTTGGCAAATTCTTTGATGTCCGAATCCTGAATTCCATCCATCAATGCCTTATCGCCAAAGGTTTGTTTCCAATAAATGCTGTCAGCCTGATCAGCTGCGAATTTGTAAAGGCTAAGCACTTCTTTGCCATTGTCGGAAATGCCAGACAGGTCAGGAGTAGTGATTTTCACCAAGGCATACTCGTCAGACAATTTTCCTATCTCAGACTTCTTTTCAGTCTTGCAGGAAACGAAGAGCGTAATCAGAATGCACGCCAGAGCAATTTTTTTCATATTCAAAATCTATTGTATATTTTTTGATTTCAAACAGCCTGCAAAGTTAATGAATATTAATTTAAAAAAGGCACGGCAGAAAAATCCGTCGCGCCTTTTTCTTCATCTTTCAGGAATATGTCAGATTATTCCCTGCTCCAGCATTGCCTGAGCCACCTTCATGAAACCGGCAATATTGGCGCCCTTCACATAATCTACGGAACCGTCTTTCTGCGTGCCATACTTGACGCACTGCTCGTGAATATTCTCCATAATCCAGTGTAGTTTCTCGTCAACCTCCTTCGCAGACCAGCTGATATGCTGGGCATTCTGGGTCATCTCAAGACCAGAAGTAGCGACTCCTCCTGCATTCACTGCCTTTCCAGGGGCAAACAGGATTCCATTGTGCTGGAAGAAATGTATGGCGCCAGGCTGGCATCCCATGTTGGACACCTCGCAGCAGCACCAGCACCCATTAGCCTTGAGTTCCCTGGCATCGTCCTCGCTCAGCTCATTCTGGAATGCGCAAGGAAGAGCAATGTCGCAAGGGATGCTCCAAGACTTCTTTCCAGGAAGGAATTCAACCTTCCCTGGGAATTTGTCAGCAAGATCTTGCACCTTATCCCTATTGGAAGCACGCATTACAAGCATATAGTCGTTCATTTCAGGAGTCATTCCCTCAGGAATATGGCAGGCTCCGTCCGGTCCGCTTATGGCTACGACCTTCGCCCCAAGCTGAGTGGCTTTCTTAACGGCTCCCCATGCTACGTTTCCGAAACCAGAGATGCAGACCTTCTTGTCCTTTATGTCCTTTCCTGCATGGTGAAGGAGATGCTGCGTGAAATAGAGCGCTCCGAAGCCAGTAGCCTCAGGACGAAGAATAGAGCCTCCCCACGTAGCGCCTTTTCCAGTGAGCACTCCCGTATGGTACTCCTGGGCAAGTTTCTGATACATTCCATTCAGGAAACCGATTTCACGGCCACCGACGCCCACGTCACCAGCAGGGATATCCTGGTCAGGGCCGATGCAGCGCCAGAGCTCGAGCATGAATGCCTGGCAGAAGCGCATGATCTCAGCGTTAGACTTGCCTACCGGATCGAAATCGGAACCACCCTTGGCACCACCCATAGGCAGAGTCGTGAGGGCATTCTTGAATGTCTGCTCGAAGCCCAGGAATTTAAGCATGGAAGGGGTGACAGCCTTGTGGAAACGAAGGCCTCCCTTGTAAGGGCCGATGGCAGAGTTGAACTGGACGCGGTAGCCGAGGTTTGTCTGGACATCGCCGTTGTCGTCAACCCACACAATGCGGAAAGTATAAATCCTGTCCGGCTCGACGAGTCTCTCGACTATCTTGGCTTTCTCAAACTCCGGATGCTGATTGTAAACATCCTCAATTGACTCAAGAACCTCCTGCACTGCCTGCAGATATTCTTTCTCTGTAGGGTACTTGGCCTGGAGACGGGCCATTATTTCTGTAGTTTTCATATTAATTAAATGGTGTGATGCAACACAAAATATTAAATAATCATTATTTTATTTCCCATGTCGAGCCGCTCCGCAGCAGGTCATCCACGCAATGAATCTTGCTCTTGCGCATGACATCCTTCACCTGATCGCGAACTCCATCATCATAAGTTATGTCTTTCACATCTCTGATGACTCCAAGAGCCACCGGCAGGTCCGGGCCTTTCATGTCTGCGAGAGCCATTTGAAGGCCAAGGTTATTGGCGTGAGCATCATGAATGAGGATATCTTCTTCCTTGTAGCCAACCTCTCCAATGGTAACAGCCTTGATGCGGTTATCCTCAAAGACAAGACCCTTATCATTATTTTTCCCGAATATCATCCTTTCACCTTGACGGAGAACAACTGTCCTGTCAGCACGAACCGCAGGATCGGCAATCTCTTTGTGAGCGCCGTCATTGAATATCACGCAGTTCGTCAGCATCTCCATCACTGAGCAGCCATCATGCAAAGCCGCAGCTGTCATGATTTCCTCGTTCAGTTTCAGGTCAACGTCAAGAGAGCGAGCAAAAAAAGTACCTTTCGCGCCCAGAACCAGGGAACCCGGATCGAATGGATGCTCTACGGTACCATAAGGAGAGGTTTTCGTGATGGCTCCGAACTTGGAAGTAGGAGAATACTGCCCCTTCGTGAGACCATAAATCCTATTATTGAACAATATGATATTTATATCGATGTTTCGTCTTATCGCATGGATGAAATGATTGCCTCCGATTGCGAGCGCATCGCCATCTCCGCAAGCCTGCCAGACAGTCAGCCAAGGATTAGCGACCTTGATGCCGGTAGAAACTGCCGTGGCACGGCCATGAATGCTATGGAAGCCATAAGTGTCCATGTAGTAAGGGAGACGCGACGAGCATCCGATTCCGGAAACTACGACGTAACGCTCTTTCTCGTAACCAAGAGCCTGGCTGACTTTCGGGAGAGCCCTCTGCAAGGCAGCCAGAACAGCATGGTCGCCACATCCGGGACACCAGCGTACTTCCTGATCACTTTTGAAATCCTTGAATGTCAATGTTGCCATAATCTAGATCTCCTTATTTATTGCCTCAACCAGTTCTTTCACGAGGAATGGCTGACCCTGAACTTTATTGCATTTGTCGTATTTGAAGTCTGGCAGGCAGTTGCGCAGGTAAGCGCAGAACTGACCGCTGTTCAGCTCGCAGACGAGAATTTTCTCGAACTTAGAGAACACGTCCTTAGTGTTCTTAGGAAGAGGATTAATATAGTCGAAATGAGCGAAGGACACGTTTTTGCCTTCCTCCCTCTCCTCATCTACGGCACTTTTTATGTGACCATAAGTTCCGCCCCAGCCAACTACGAGCAGCTTCCCGGCATCAGGACCGTCAACCTTGAGCTCCGGAATGGAATCGGCAATCTTGGCCACCTTAGCGGCACGCTCGTTAACCATAGTCTGGTGATTCGCCGGATCTGAAGAAAGCACGCCTTCGTGATTTTTTTCCAGTCCGCCAACCCTATGCTCGAAACCTTTCTGCCCAGGAATAGCCCACTGAGGGACCATGGTCTCGGGGTCTCTCTTGAAAGGCTTGAATCGCTCTCCTTCTTTAAGCACTCCGCGTGCGAATGGAGGCTTGATATCCGGATAGTCAGCCATGGTCGGAATGCGCCAAGGCTCACTGCCATTCCCCAGGAAACCCTCTGACAACAAAATCACAGGGGTCATGTGCTCAAGCGCTATCTTTGCCGCATTGAAAGCGGCGTTGAAGCAATTAGCTGGAGAATGCGCGGCTATGACCGGAATCGGGCACTCGCCGTTTCTTCCGTACAGAGCTTGCAACAAATCTGTCTGCTCTGTCTTGGTAGGGATTCCCGTTGAAGGACCCGCTCGCTGAACATCGACCACGACAAGCGGCAGCTCAGTCATTACGGCTAAACCCAGAGCCTCGCTCTTAAGCGAGAAGCCAGGGCCGGAAGTAGTGGTAACTGCCAGATTGCCTGCGAAAGAAGCACCGATGGCGGTGCATATGCCCGCAATCTCGTCCTCAGCTTGCAATGTCTTGCAGCCCAGACTCTTATAAATGGCAAGCTCCTCCAGTATGGCTGTTGCAGGAGTAATCGGATAAGACCCACAGAAAAGCGGAAGCCCAGATTTCTCAGATGCGGCCAGCAAGCCCCATGCAATAGCCTGATTCCCAGTAATATTCCTATAGAGCCCCGGTTCGAGGCTCTTCGCAGGCTTAACCATGTAGGTGTTAGGGATAAGCTGTATGTTTGCCGCATAATTATAACCGTCTTTCAGCACCTTCTCATTTGGCCCTACCATTTCGGGGTGCTTCTTTGCGAATTTGCCTTCAATATAGCTATTGACATATTCAAGAGGACGGCTATAAATGAAGCAAGCCATGCCTAGCGTGAACATATTCTTGCACTTCTGAATAGACTTCTGATCCATGCCGCAACCTTTCAGGCTTTCTTTAGTAAGAGTGGTGATAGGAGAAGGTATTATTATCCTATCCTCAACCCCCAATTCAAGAAAAACATCATTCGTCTTGAATCCAGCTTTCTTGATCAATTCATCCGTAAAAGAATCGGTGTCGATCAGAATCATGGCTGTCGGCTTGCACCACTTTGCATTCGCTTCTAGTGCGGCGGGATTCATCGCGACCAGCAGATCGCAGTAATCTCCGGGGGTGTTGACTTTCGTGCTGCCGATGTGCACCTGAAAGCCGGAGACGCCGGAAACAGTTCCGTGCGGAGCCCTGATCTCCGCAGGATAGTCAGGGAAAGTCGACAGGTCGTTGCCAGCAATTGCAGACGTATTGGCAAATAAAGAGCCAGTAAGTTGCATGCCATCACCGGAATCGCCTGCGAACCTGATCACAACATCTTTCGTATCAATTACCTTGTGTTGCATTACTTGTTACAGTTTTTAGCGCAAAAATTATATAACATTGCAAATTTATATAATTTGCCAAATATTTCATAACAATTCAGAAGAAAACGTTTTATTTTCGAGCAATAAAAAAAGACAGGCAATGCCTGCCTCTTTTAAATCTCTCCTTGCTACTATTTTGCAGTGCCTGCCGTAGAACCAGCAGAGCTAGCGGCAGATTCCTGCTTAGCCTGAAGTTCCTTCTGCAGAGACTCTATTGTCCTGCCTTCTGGGATATTCAATGCTTTTCTTGCCTCAGGAGTAAGATCCTTGCTCTGTGAAGGGTCAACATAAACATACTGTGAGGAATCGAAAACGAAAACATATCCGCCAGCCTTCGCAATCTTTTCGATTGCCTTGCGAGCCTTGTCGTAAATAGGGGACATAAGCTGCTCGTTCTGCTGCTGGAGCTCTTGCTGGATGGACTGCTGGAACTCTTGAATCCTGTTCTGGATGTCACCAAGTTCCTTTTCTTTGCTTTCCCTGATGGCAGCCGTCCATGTGGACTGCTTCTGCTGATACTCGCTATATTTTGTCTGAGCCTCTTCAACCATGCTCTGATAAGTCTCATTGGCTTCCTTCTGCGCAGCCTCCATCGTAGACCTTGCGTTATCGGACTCTGGCATGAGAGTCACAAGCTCATTGAAGTTGACATGAGCCAATTTAACCTGAGCAGAGGCGGCTAACGTAAACAATGCCATAACGGCAATCAATGCGATTTTCTTCATATTCATAAATAAAATTTAGTTATCATTTTAGTTAATCGAACACAAAAATAAGAAATTATTAGAATTGTTGTCCTATCACGAAATGGAACTGGCTTCCGCCCTTCTGTCGCTGCGGCGAATTGTCGTTGTCGAAGCCATATCCCCAGTCAACGCCCAGAAGACCGATCATAGGCAAGAATACCCTCACGCCAACGCCGGCAGACCGCTTGATCTGGAAGGGATTGAAGTCTTTGATGTCAGACCAGCAGTTTCCGCCTTCCAAGAACCCGAGAACGAAGATAGTCGACTGAGGTTGCAGAATCACAGGATAGCGCAGCTCGACAGTAAACTTATCATAGACATTTCCCGCATAATAGCTTGTATTATAGGCCGAGACTGCCTCTGGCGTCAGCGAGTAATCCTCGTATCCACGCAGCGCTATGATGTCAGAGCCATAGGTATCGTACCCGGACATTCCGCTTCCGCCGACCCTGAAACCCTCGAAAGGAGAATAGCCCCATTTTCTATTATAATATCCTAGATATCCAAACTGAGCCTTCCCCATTATGACTAAGTCACCGATTATCTTCTGATACGTCTCTGCGCTGAACTTCACCTTCCAGTATTCAATCCATCTGTACCTGTCACGAGAAGACCAGTTATCGTAGTTAATGTCTTTATAACTATCTACGCGCACCGGCTTTCCAGATGCATCCAAAGTTCCCTTATCCTTCTTCCTGAACAAAGAATATGGCGGAGTGAGCTGCAGCGTAGTAGAAAAGACAGAACCTTGGCGAGGATAAATCTGCTGATCAGTGGATGTCCTTGACAGGCTGGCCGTGTAACTGATGTTATGAGAAACGCCATCTGAGAAAAGATAATATCCGCTGTACCAGTTTTTCAGGTCGTACGTCTGCCAGCTCAAGCCATTATATAAAGTGAAATAATTATCCGGCCATTTCAGCCTTGTTCCAATGCCGCCAGAAAAGCCATAAACCTGCATGACTTTAGAATTGCTCAGCATGCCGAGCGCTATCGAGGAGTTCGTCTGCCTTGAATAGTACGTGTTGATGCTGAGAGAGGTCGGCTTTTTCCCGAACAACCAAGGTTCCGAGAATCCGAATATTGCCGAAGTATAATACGTACCGTTCGTCTGCAGACGCAAAGACAGGCTCTGGGCATCCCCCAGAGGCACAGGCCTCCAGGCTCCCTTGTCGAACATTCTCCTCGTAGAGAAGTTATTGAAATTCACGCCGACCGTCGCTACGAATGTATTGCCGCCCCAGCCTCCGGAGAGTTCCAGCTGGCTGGAAGGCTTTTCAGTAACGTTATATACAATGTCTACCGTATTGTTTGCTTGATTAGGCACGATTGAATAGCCACCGTCTTTGGATATTGCCTCAGGATCGAACTGGCCCAGAGAAGCGATTTCTCTTATAGACCTCTCGAAGTCAGTCTGGCTGAACAAATCTCCAGGACGAGTGAATATCTGGCGTCTGACTACCCTCTCATTAGTAAGGTCATTCCCATTTATGACGATATTGTTCAGAGTGGCCTGCTTGCCTTCCGATATCCTCATCTCGACATCCACTGAGTCGTTCTCGATGTTCAGCTCCACAGGCATTACCTGAAAGAAGAGATAACCCTCGTCGCGGTATAGCTTCGAAACAGCGTAGTCATTCTGCTTGTCACCGCCGAACAGCCTCTTCTGCATCGTGACCACGTCGTACGGATCCCCTTTCTTAATGTTCAGAATCTGATTCAGCTGGTCTGCCGAATGTACCGAGTTTCCTGTCCAAGTGATGTTTCTGAAATAATATTTGTCACCCTGATCGAACTTGAAATCGATTCCAAGCCTGCCCGGCTCCACATAATAAATGGAATCTTTCAGTATCCTGGCATCGCGATATCCGGCCTCGTTGAATTTGCTTATGAGATTCTTCTTGTCGTTAGGATATTCCTTTTCATTAAACTTCTTGCTGTTAAAGAAGTTATATATCTTCTTGGCCTTCGTCTTCTTCATGGACTTGGCCAGTTTGAAGTCCGACACCCCCGTATTTCCCTCGAAATTAATGTCGCGGATTTTAATCTTCAGCCCCTTATCCACCTCGAAGGTAACCCTTATCAAGTTTTTAAGCACAGGATCCGGCTCCGACTTGACGTTCACCTCGCAATTCAGGAAACCCTTTTCAGAGTAATAACGTTTGATGATTCCGATGGAGGTTCTGGCTACGTAATCGGAGTACTCACCGCCTCTTCGAAGCTTCAGCCTTTCTTCCAGATCTTTTTTCTCTCCCTTCTTGACGCCGGTGAACAGCCAAGCAGACACTCTCGGTCGCTCTTTGATATCTATCACGAAAAAAGCAGAGTCTCCGTCTGCGCTCAGGTGGTCAATTCCCAGAGAAACATCCTCAAACTTATTCTGAGCCCATAGCCTGTCCACGACGGAAGACATGGCGTCGCTAGGAACGGTCACCGTGAGACCCTTCGCAAGACCCGTGAGAGAAATAATTTGATTGTTGCTGTAAGACTTGTTCCCACGCACCGTGACACCCCCGACGACATAGCTCTTCGGGTTGTCATAGTCCACCTCTATATAATTCGCAGCTAAGGTGTCCTTGACATCTTGTCCCATCAGCGAGAAGCTCGCCATAAGCAATGCCAGAACGCCAGCAATTCTGAATATATTCATTAAACCAAATTTCATGGATTACAGAGTTGCAAATATAAGCAATTATTTAACTTTTCCATATCGGCGGTCTCTTTTGCCATACTCTTCCAGAGCAAGCCGGAAATTTTCTTTCCCAAAATCAGGCCAAAGAGCATCGACTGAATAAAACTCAGAATATGCGCTTTGCCAGAGAAGATAATTGCTTATTCTCTTCTCTCCCGAAGTTCTTATCACCAGATCCGGGTCTGGAATTCCGTGCGTCACTAAAAACCGATCGAAATCATCGACCCCTAGAGATTCCATTTTTTGAAGATTTCCTGAATATTCCAAAGCCATTTTTTTTGCGGCTTGAAGAATATCCCATTTCCCGCTATAACTTAAGAATATGATTAATGTCAGCAGAGGCGCCATGCCTTCAGCAGGCTCCGTATCAGCCTCAGCCTTCGAGATAGCCGAACGCAGCTCTGGGGAAAGCCTTTCAAGGTTTCCAAGCACCTTGAACTTCACGCCTTTCTCTTTCAACGAAGGAATCTCATTCTGAATCGTCTGCATCATGAGACTCATCAGGCCAGAGACCTCGCTATCCGGCCTGCCCCAGTTCTCCTCGGAAAAAGCAAAGAGCGAGAGATATTCTACCCCGCTCTCGGCTGCTGCCTCGACGCAAGCCCTAACGCTCTCTACGCCTGCGGCATGACCGTAAATCCGTTCTTTTCCCTTCTGCTTCGCCCATCTTCCGTTCCCATCCATGATAATGGAAACGTGCGTAGGAATGTTACTGTTAGAGTTCATCGCTTATCCACGTTGTTTCTAATATCCTCACCCCAGAAAAGTTTAGTGGTGAGAGCTTTAAAGAAATTCGACTTTTCAAGATGCACCTTTTTAAGCGAAAATTGTGCCACCTCTACGAATATTGCGGCATCTGGTCTCAGAATCAGGCTCCGGTTATCCATGGACATCTGGACACGTTCATCTCGGCAGCGCATCCGAATTTTTATCTTTGTAGAGTCGGGAACGATAAGAGGCCGCACATTCAAGTTGTGAGGTGCAATAGGAGCGATGATGAGAACCTTTGAATCAGGGGTGCAGATCGGGCCGCCCACGCTCAATGAATATGCCGTTGAGCCACTGCTCGTAGAAACCAGCAAGCCATCTGCCCAATATGTCGGAATGTCATCCCCGTTAACCGAGACATCGATGCCTAGAATAGCAGCCCCAGAACGGTGCACGCAGATTTCGTTAAGAGCATAAGGCCAGAAAGAGCTTCCTGACTCAATAATTTCTCCTTCCACAGAAGCATTCAGCAAAGCTCTGTCTTCAATTGAATATGTCCCCGTCGACAAAGCATCAGCAGCCTCTTCAGGCGTATATTCAGACAAGAAGCCGACCCTCCCCATGTTCACTCCTATGATCGGGATGCCGCTCTCCCCCACTCGTTTCGAAGCCGAAAGAAAAGTTCCATCCCCGCCCAGGCTCATAACCATCCCCGTGTCGGCAGAGAGATCTTCGCTCGAATGAATCTCGCTGAAGCTGAAGCCACATTTTTCCAATTGCCCGCAAAGAGAAATAAACCGCTTATCCCCCTTCAGAGCTGGATTTCTAGTATAAACTGCTATATTCATAACATTCATATTCGCTAAGGTAGGTATTTTTGTAATATTTTATTTAATTTTGTCTGTTTAAGAGAAACTAAGAATAAAAGAAAATATCATGAAACAGACACCACTAATTCTGAGCGTCATTTCGCTCGTCGTAGCATTAGCATTAGGAATCTTTATGCTCACCAGCAACGGAGGCAGCAGAACTGCCAAAGCCAGCACTCCTACCGGAGAGGCAGCGCAGCAGGGATCGATAGTATGGTTCGACCTGGATAGGGTTCTCAATGAATATGACATGGCGAATGACCTTCGCAGCGTGGTTGAGACCAAAATCCAAGGCATTCAGGAAGAAGTGAACCGCAGAGGCACCAAGCTTCAGAACGATGTGAACAAGTTCCAGTCAGACATCGACAAAGGCGTTCTGGTTCGTTCTGTCGCCGAGCAGAGGGGTCAGAGACTTCAAGAGCAACAGAACAGTTTCAACAACTACACGAATCAGAAGCAGCAGGAAATCGCCGAGGAGCAGAGCGTCATGATGAATAAAATCGGCGATGCCATAAACACATACCTGCAGAAACTCAACGAGGAGAAAAAATACGCCATGATCATTAGCACGCAGGGAAGCGTTCTTCCTGCTCCCGTGGCAGTCGGCGATCCCAGCCTGGACATCACTGATGAAATCATAGCCGGCCTGAACGACGAGTACGTGAAGAATAAGGCTAAAGGGACCACATCGCCTGCGGACACCACAAAATAATCAGCCTTGAGGATAGCCTTTCTATCTTGTTTCTACCCTTACAGAGGAGGGATAGCTCAGTTCAACGCGAATCTTTTCCTGGAACTGGGCAAGACGGAAACCGTAAAAGCTTTCAACTTCAAGCGTCAATACCCTCAGTTCCTCTTCCCTGGCAAGACCCAGTATGTTACTGCCGACGATGAGGCAGCGCCAATTGAAAGCGTGCGTCTGCTCGATACCGTGAATCCTTTCACTTATCGGAAGACTTTGAAAGCCATCCGGGAATGGAAGCCAGACCTCGTCATCATCAGTTATTGGATGTCGTTCCTGGCCCCTTCGCTAGGATATGTCGCCAAAGGGCTCTCAAAGCATTGCAGAGTCGTCTCAATCCTGCACAATGTAATCCCCCATGAGCCTAAATTCTTCGATGCGCCACTCACGAAATATTTTCTGTCAGGTTGCACCGGCAACATAACCCTCTGCGACGAGGTAGCCGCTGATTTAAAGAAACTGAGCCCAGCGGCACGATGCATAACGCTTTTTCACCCGATATATTCCCATTTCGGAGAAAAGCTGCCTAAAGAGGAGGCAGAGAATACCCTAGGGCTGGAACATGGGAAGAAGAACCTGCTATTCTTCGGTCTCATAAGGGAATATAAAGGATTGGACATACTCCTCAGGGCTTTCGGCCAGCTGGACGACAGTTATCAGCTGATCGTGGCCGGTGAGCCATACGGCCCTTTCGAGCTATATCAGAAAATAATAGATGAGTCACCGGCAAAAGATAGAATACACTGTTTCACTCATTATATTAAAGACTCCGAGGTAAAGGAATATTTTTCAGCGGCTGACTTGGCAGTCCTACCTTACAGATCTGCGACGCAGAGTGGCATTAGCGCCATAGCCTGCCATTTCGAAGTGCCTATGGTCGTCACCGACGTGGGCGGCCTGAAAGAATCAGTAGGAGCCTCTGGCACAGGACTTGTCGCAGACAAGCCCGATGAAGAGAGCATCCTGAAGGAGATACGCAGGTATTTCAGCGATGAGAGCCTGCGGGAAAGTTTCTCTGAAAACATTCATTCAGAGAAAGCACGGCTCTCTTGGAAATCATTCACTTTGAAACTTTTACAGTTTTCCCAAAGCTTGAACGGAAATGAATAGAATACTAATATGCTCACTTGCCGCCTTGTGCCTTATTGCAGCGTCTGCTGCCATCTCCAAGGCTCAGGAATATCAGGCTCCGAAAGTTGAAATCTCGAAAGAGAAGGTTCGCTATCATGGGACTACATATTACTCGCATATCGTTAAAGAGAAACAGACAATTTATTCCATCTGTAAGGCTTACAATGTGACCCAGAAAGAACTTTTCGACGCAAACCCTACGCTACATCTCGATACTGAAGGGCTTAAGAAGAATCAGATTCTGCTAATTCCTATTAAGAATCTTGCTGAAGAGCAGAAATCAGAGAAAACTCCCCGAGAAGAGAAAATGGAGACGGTAGAAAAGACTGTTGAAGAGCAAAAGCCTGAAAATGTCAGTCCGCAGCCATCGAAGGATGAATATTTCTTCCATACAGTGAAATGGTATGAAGACCTTAATTCAATAGCCCGAAAGTACAAAGTATCAAAACTCTCCATCATTAACATAAATGGGCTTCAGAGCCAGAAGGTCAAACGCCGTCAGGTGCTTAGGATACCTCGCGACCACAAGAAGTGGGAGAATGTCACGCTAACGAACTTAGAAACGGCGGAAAAAGAACCAGAAGAGATTAAAACCAGCATCGAAGGTCAAGAGGAGAGCATCTCAGAGATATTAAGCAATGCCGGCAACCATCAAGTGCGCGCCGCCATCTTAATGCCATTTAATATCTCGAAGACTACTGACAGGCAGCTAGTGATGGATTTCTACTGCGGCGCCCTCATGGCAGCCAGAGATCTGGGCAATGAAGGGATCAAGATAGACATAAGCGCATATGATTACGATAACGGGAATCTGCCATCTGGCATTTTCCATGATAATGATTTCGTACTTGGGCCTGTAGCGAAAGCAAACCTTGCAAGAGCGGCAGCGATAAGCGATGGGGAATCTTGGATCATCTCCCCTGCCGACAGGATGGCAGAAGAACTCGCTGATTCCGTAAAGAACTTTATCCAGGCTCCTGCCTCGGTCGAAGCACAAATAAACGACGCTGTCCAATGGCTGAAGACCGACTTAAAGAAAGGCGACAAAGTAATCCTCATCTCGCAGAGTGGCAACGCAAAGGGCTATGGCTCTTATTTATCTGACGCAATGAGCCATTCCGGCATTAATTTCTCCAACGTAGCCGTGAATGTGCTCGAAGCAGCGAGACTCTCCGAGAAATTGGCTGGGAATCTGAGCACTGAAGGAACTACGAGGGTTATCACGACCTCTGACAGCGAGTCATTCATGAACCAGATAGTGAAGAGTTTGTACATCCTATCTGTCTCAGGGAAGGACATAGCTTTGTACACTAATGCTAAAATCCGAACTTTCAATACAATAGAGACGAAACAGCTGCATGGGGTGAATCTTCACGTAAGCGTCGCCTCAGAGGTTGATTACAGCTCTGTTCAAGTTCAAGAATTCACTCTTTCATATAGAGCCCTATACAAGGCAGAACCGAGCCATTTCTCGTTCCAGGGATACGACTTGATGAGGCAATTCTCCACTTTGGCATCTAAATACGGTAAAAAATGGCCTAGGATGATTGATGCCTTCACGATGAACGGATTGCAGTCTGATTTCGACTACGTAAGGAAGCCAGGAGGCGGTTACGCCAACACGGCGACAAGACGCGTCATTTATGCGCCAGATTACTCTATTGAGATTGTAAAATAGATTTTTCTATCTTCCTGCGAGAAGGGATTTAGCATTCGCGATTGCGGCCGGGGTTATCTTTTCTCCGCTCAGCATCCTGGCTATCTCCATCACTCTGTCATTTCCGGAAATTTGACGAATTGATGAATATGCTTTTGTGCCCAATGCATTATATTCCTTTTCAACAAGATAATGGGCATTGCCCCTGGAAGCCACTTGTGGCAGATGGGTAATGGCGAAAATCTGCATGTCGCTACCCATGTCGCAAATCATCTTTCCCATTTTATCAGCAACGCTGCCTGACACTCCAGAATCTATCTCATCAAAGATGAGAGTCGGCATGTTTACGAATTTGGCCATCATGGCCTTCAGGCATAGCATCAGGCGGGACATTTCGCCCCCCGAAGCGCAGCGGCTGAGATCCAAAGGGTCGTTCCCCGTCGAAGAAAAGAGGTATCTGACAGCATCTTTTCCATTTTTTGACGGCATCGCAGGAGAAATTTGAACGTCGAAAATCGCATGCTCCAATTCAAGAGACCGCACGGACTCTGCGACCTTGTCAGAGAATGGGCGAACAGCCTTCTGCCTCTTGGAATGTAGAGAGGAACATATTCCATCATATACTTTTTTCTCCGACTCTATCTCTTTTTCTAATGCCTGCCGACGCTCATCTAAAGAAGTGGAATCGAACAGCTTCTGAGAAAGGGCATCCCGCTTCGCTATCAATTCAGGCACATTCGAAGCCCCATACTGCTTCATTAAATCATACAGGAGCGACAGCCTGTCCTCAACGGCATTCAGCCTGTCCTCGGAAAGAGTCACTCCGTCATTAGCGGCGGACACTTCTTGCTCTATGTCCGAAAGTTCCAGGCGAGAAGCCTCTATCCTCCTCGCAAGCGAAGCCGCCTCAGGCACAAAATTCTGGATTTTTTCCAAACTCTTCTGAGCCTCTTTAAGAGCCGAGACTATGGAAACTTGCTCTCCGTCAGAATATTCCCCATTGAATATGCTTTCTGCGGCTCCCAGACTCTCCTTTATTTCCTCAGCGTTAGCAAGTTGCTTCTGCTCCGCCTCAAGCGATTCCAACTCTCCCTCCTGAAGATTTGCCTTCTCTAGCTTTTCCAGCCTGGCCTCGTTATATTCCCTTTCTTCGGAAAGGACAGAGAGCCTCGAATTGACATCAGAAAGCTGCGATTCAAGGTTATTTATCTTTGAATATGTCGAAGCACAGTCCGTCAGGAGGCTACCGCAACCAGCATAGTGATCCAGGAGCGATAGCTGGAACTCGTGATCGGAAAGCAGCAGAGTCTGATGCTGGGAATGAATGTCCACGAGCCTCGTCCCTATAGACTGCAGAATCTGCAAGCTGACAGGAGAGTCGTTCACGAAAGACCGAGAGCGACCAGACTTGTTAACCACTCGCCGAAGAATCAGCTCGTCATCCTCGCACGCTAAATCATTCTCGCCAATTATTCCCATCAAGACGCTGTCTGAAGCAGGAATGCTGAACACTGCCTCCACTACGCAGGAGTCAGCGTTGCCGCCTATTGCCGAAGACTCGGCCTTTGCGCCCAACAGAAGAGACAAAGCGCCAAGCAAGATGGATTTTCCCGCGCCCGTTTGCCCAGAAATAATGATGAGACCCTCTGGAAAAGAAATATCCAGAGAGTCTATCAATGCATAGTTGCTGATCTGAAGTGATTTCAGCATCGCCGTAAACTATTCGGCGTCAGTTTCTTTCGGCTCGTCTTTAACAGGACCATTCTCTTCTATTGCTCCAGCCTTCCTGTAGTAGAGCTCGCCATCCTCAAATTCCTGAATAGCGATTAGATCAGGTTTCGGTAGTTTCTCGTAATATTTAGAGATTTCTATCTGCTCCTTGTTCTCGAACACCTCATCCATAGTATCCCTTTCGTTCTTGAATTCCTCCAGTTTCTTGGCAAGTTCCTTCTTCTCCGCCAATGAAATCTGATTCGCTCTCTTGGAAAGGATTACGCATGTCTCGTAAAGATTGCCCGTTGCTTCCGCCAAATACTTCACATCCCTTGTGATAGTGTTCTGAGGTACTTTCTTACTAATTTCCATTTATCTGATGCTTAATTTACTCTATTTTTTGTACGCATCCGCCTCAGCGGATTGTTTCATTTTTTTCATTATCGCGGTTAAAGTCCTTCTCTTTCACCTCCAAGTCAGCCTCGGTGCCAGAATACCTGCCCAATGCCTTCTGAGCCCTGTCATAATAGTGAGAAAGCTCCTTCCTGTTCCTTGAGTCAGGATACTCCCCGATGAAATTGTAATAGTCGTCGACGAACGTCAGGTAACGATCCTTCTGCTTGGACTCGACGCTCATGCTGGCATATTTGTACGAGGATTTAGCGAGATAATAAAGAATGTCCTCTCGGTAAATATTGTCAGCGTCATCTTTCAATATATTCTTAAAAGCCGTCCATGCGGCCTTGTAATACTCCATGTTATAATAAAGCTTCGCATTTTCGAACGCCTTCTTGTCCAGCCTCTCGTTAAGGTTTTTCAGCATGTTCTCGCAGATTGTCCTATGCGGCGAGTCTGGGTTATCTACCAGATATTGATTGATCACCGCGATAGCATTTCTCGTAGGGTTCTGATCCAGCTCGTAACGATAGGTGGAGCGGTAAAGACAGTCAATCCTGAGGAATGCCGCATCCTGCGCGAACGGGCTGTTCGGGAAATTTGTCAGGAAGTTCGACAAATTAGTCTCAGCCGTATAATAATCCTTGTACCTATAATTGCTTAGGCCCCAGTAATATTGCACCGTGTCGTCTCTGGCAGTGCCATTGGTCAGCACCGAAAGAGATTCGAACAGCTGAGCAGCCTTCTGGTATTTTCCCTTATTGAAATAGTCGAATGCCGCAGCATACTTAGCATCCACGTCGCTGCCGTTCAGCAGAGCCTCGAACTGAGATTTGCAAGACGTAAGAGCGGCAATCATGACTGCCGCAGCAATGAATATCTTGAAAGACTTAGACATATCATTAATTCAAGTTTCGCAAGTTTTAAATATTTGATTTTAAAGTTCATTGGAAAGACTTGCGAACCTTTGCCAACGCACTTTCATTTTATATCTACGTTACCCCCTCCCTAAACCCCTCCCCTCGGGAGAGGGACTTTGTCGGGTCGAAGGCCCTCCTTAATAGGTGTTTCGCATTAGCGAAACTTGAGTTATTAATATTTCGCATTCTAATGCGACAGCAGGAATTTCTCTACATCCAAGGCAGCCCGGCAGCCAGACGCAGCAGCTGTGATGGCCTGCCTGTATCTCGGATCCTGAACATCCCCGGCCGCGAAAACTCCTTCGACGTTTGTCTGAGAATTCTTGCCATCTGTTACGATGTAGCCATTCTCGTCGGTCTTGATCCACTTCACGAACATATCGGAATTCGGGTGATGACCGATGGCAAGGAAAAAGCCGTCGACTTGAATATCAAAAACCTTACCATCTTTCCTAAGTATTCGAACGCCAGTCACCCCGTTCCCATCTCCAAGCACTTCCTGCGTGCTGCAGTTCCAGAGGACTTCGATGTTCTTAGCATTATTCACCCGCTCCTGCATGGCCTGAGAAGCCCTGAAGACATCCCGGCGGACTATCATGTAGACCTTGCTGCAAAGATTCGACAGGTATGTCGCCTCCTCGCAAGCAGTGTCACCGCCCCCGACTACGGCTACGGCCTTGTTCCTGTAGAAGAATCCGTCGCAAGTAGCGCAAGCAGAAACCCCCATGCCTTTGAACTTTTCCTCGGACGGCAGGCCTAGATATTTGGCCGTGGCTCCTGTAGCGATGATCAAAGCATCAGCGACCAGCTCGGAGTCATCATCGACCTTCACGTGAAAAGGCCTGGAAGACAGGTCTACGGAGCTTATCACCCCGCTACGCACGTCAGCGCCAAGCCTGACGGCTTGTTCCCTCATGTTTCCCATAAGTTCGTTTGCGTCAACTCCATCCGTGAAGCCAGGGTAATTCTCGACCTTGGTCGTCGTCGTTAGCTGCCCTCCTGGCTCAAGTCCTTCATAGAGTACCGGAGACAGTCCTGCCCTAGAAGCATATATAGCGGCAGTGTAGCCTGCAGGCCCACCACCAATTATAAGACATCTGATTTTTTCCATATACTTAAATTTATCATAGCGTATGAATTACAAATATAATCAAATTAAAATAGAAACTCGCATTACGTGCGAATGCGGAAAATAATAATTTAAATAATTATAAATTATAATTGCTTTGAATTATTTTTCTATTATATTTGCAGTCAGAATTTTAGAGACAAACTAATTATGACTGAGAAAACTTGCAAGGCTCCGGGCCTGGAAAAATTCCGTGCGCTGCTGAAGAAATATGATTTGAAGGTGACTCCGCAGAGAATTGCCGTTCATGAGGCAATGCTGGCATTAGGACATGCATCGGCCGACATGGTGACTGAATATATCATCACCCGCGGCAAAGCGAAGGTTACTGTCGCTTCAGTTTATAACATCCTTTCACAACTCACCATGCTTGGCATCTACAATCATAGGATGAGCTCGAACAACAAGATGTACTTCGACGTGAACACCTTCAAGCATTTTCACCTTTACGACACCGAGAACAACTGTTATGTCGATGTCGTAGACGACGAATTGCAGAAAGTCCTCGAAGAACGCCTTATGAGCAAACATTATAAGGGTTACAAGGTCGACGACATTGACGTACAGATTCTCTGTCACCCTACGACGCATCACCGCAAGGTTTTATCATAAGCTGACTGGCATCTCTGCCCTCTCGCGGCAAAAGGATGACGCGCCACATAGCATAGTTTTATCATAAGCAGACTGGCATCTCTGCCCATCTTCGCGGGATTGACAGCAAAATCGAGTAGGAGGAAAACGAAGTAGTTTCCTTCCTACTTTCATTTTCCGACCTCTCGCACCACCGGACTTGCCGTTCCGCATACGGCGGTTCCCGATAAAGCGGTGAATCAATGGATGGAGTGACCGAGATGAAGATATTCGGGGAATCAACTCCTAAACCAGCATTTAAGAATATACCTGTGTTTAAGAATATACCCCGTCATTCAGAACTTGTTTCAGGATCTGCCCTCCGCAAACATAGATTCCTGGTCAAGCCCGAATGACGGAAGAAGGATGAACTAGCTTTCACGCCATCGTGAAATGTGGGACCGCCGATGAGGCTGTGGTCGCATAGCTTACATCCATGTCCTTGCCCAGAAGTACGAGAGAATTACATTCATCGGCAACGGCATAGTGCCACCGGCTGGCTTGTATTGAAGGACTGCGTCGCCCTCCCGGTTTCCAGAACGGGGGTTGGCAACGGGAACAGCCTCCTCAGCGCTTATAATGAATGTCACCGTTGCCTACGATTGTGAATAATCGAAATCTATCTTCAAGGTTTCACAAAACCTTGTCGATGATGACGCGAAAAAAATAGCATATGGATATTCAAACCCTCCGGAAGAAGCGTCTCGCAAAACGCTGTCGAGGCAGGCTGCACGGAAGTGCGTAGGGAAGGGCATGTCTCGACATCGAGGTCTCCCTAGAGCCACGTTGTCGACCGACACCCATTTGCAGAGCCCCCGGAAGGAGATACTCCGACAGCTCTTTGCGAAATTCCACTACTCTCATCCCGTTCGACCAACTCCGTCATCCGAATTCATTCATCCAGAACTACCCGACCCGTCGCCCTGCCAACAAATACGGCAAAAGTGCCATCCGAGAAAAAAATCTTAGCATCCCTTCGTCATGCATGAGAAGGCTATTGTAAGAATGCAATGCGTTTCATCGCCGGAGTGTCAGCGACCTTCGACACGATCATTAGGCATGACAAGGCTTTTGTCAGAAAGCAATGTCCAGTTCGCTCAACTTGCTGACAGGGGCTTACTGATAAGGGTCCTTTATGATGAAGATCGAAAAGATAATACATATGCTCTGGCCAAGGCGCTCTGTGCGCAGCTTTAGTTATTTGATGCCAAATCGCTCTTTTCTCTTATAAAAGAAGGCCATGTAAGACAAGCCGTTGTACCCATAATTAGCTTCGGCTAAGAAGATAATATTATTTCAGGTATTCAATGTTATCGAGCATGCGGATGATTAGGGTGCGGAAGCCGGCTTTGAAGGCATCGTTCTGCTGGTATTCGCGATAGAGGGACATGTCGCCTTTGCGCTTTTGGCGGATGATCCGGTCGATGATCATGGCCATTGCGGCTTCAACGGCTTGCTGGTCAGGGTTGCCGATGATCTGGTTCTGGTACTGCTCGTCGCTGGCGACGGCTTTGGTGATGTTGATCAGTTTCTCCTTTTGGTCGGCCGGGGAGGCTTCCCAGCCGCGGACTCAAATTATTCTATTATAGGGGTTTAAAGGAGCGGGGTCACGTGAACGGTTACCTTACCGACACCTGCCTTGCCGCACAGGACTTCTACAAGAAAATTCTGGATTATTTCAAGATCAGATATTGAAAAAATTGAGGCCGTCCTAGGGTTTGAGACGACATCGGGATTTTTCCATTATTTCAATTGAGTCCCATCCTTGAAGGCATTGCCCACGCGCTTGCCGATTTCGAGATAGCCCAGATGGACGGGATCGAATGTCAGCAGGCGCATCTTCTCCAAATCTGGCTTACCATCCTCGGCAAGATACTGTTCGTTCACGCGAATGTTCAGAATCTTGGCCACAATATAGTAGCCGGTTTCCGACTCATCGATCTTCCGCTCTATGCGGCACTCCATGGTCATGGGAAAGTCGGTGAAGACAGGAGCATTCACCTGCTCTCCCTTTTCTACGTTCCAGCCAGTCTTGGCTACCTTGTCCTTAGCCTTCTTGCCGCTGACGATGCCAACATAGTCTGCTGCAACCATCGTCTCGGCTGTGGCGAAGGCAATCGTAAAATCGGGATTGGCATTGAGATTGACGGTAGTCTGATGGTTGCCCATCGAAATCATGATTTTGTCTGCGTCCCACTGTCCTGCCCATGCTGCGTTCATGGCATTGGGTGTACCATCGGCATCGTATGTGCCGATAACTAATACTGCTTGTGGCATGAACCATGCCTTTGGATCAAAGTTCTTCATGATATCTGATTTTTAACGAACTTCCGCACAGGCTCCAAGGGGCGAGCGAAACATCTTCGTAAATAATTGATTATCAACAAGGGCGTTGCTCACCCATATTAAAAATCAGGCAGCGTGAGCAATTAATGCTAACGAATATGTTGATTATCAAGCACATGAGAAATGCCTCTTACCTACCCTACCGGTCAGGTTTTTGACTTGAACCGTGTCTTGCATGACATAAAAAAGCAACCCCCGGACTCCTCCGAGAGTTGCAGCAGGGTGCGCGGTGGGACTCGAACCCACGACAACCAGAACCACAATCTGGCGCTCTACCAACTGAACTACGCGCACCATGTTCGGACTGCAAAGATACAAAAAAATCTTGCTTTGCAAGAATATAAATCTCTATATTTGTAAAAATATGAGATTAATAGATATAATAGACATAAAGGATCACATCGATCGCGAATCCGCGGCAGAGAAAATTCGCGGCGGGATTGCCTTTCGCGGTCCTAACGCCTGGATTCTCGGATTTGCGATAGTGCTGGCCTCGGTAGGCCTGAATGTGAATTCGGTTGCGGTAATCATCGGTGCCATGCTTGTTTCCCCACTAATGGGGCCAATCTTCGGAGTGGGCCTAGGGCTGGGCACGAATGACACGAAACTCATTAAAGACAGCCTTATGAATCTTCTCATAATGGTCTGCATAAGCCTGTTCGTGTCGTTCCTCTATTTTCTCATAACTCCGCTGAACCTATCGAATCCCACCGAGCTGGAGTCGAGGACCAGTCCTACGATTTACGATGTGATTATCGCCTTGTTCGGCGGTCTCGCCGGGATTTTCGAAATCTGCCGCAAGGAGAAGGGCACGGTAATCTCCGGCGTGGCAATCGCTACTGCCCTAATGCCTCCGCTCTGCACGGCCGGCTACGGCATAGCCCATGCCAGCCTGCACTATTTCGGTGGCGCGATGTTCCTCTTCATCATAAACAGCGTCTTCATCGTGCTGGCCACATTCGCGATGGTCAAGTACCTGAAATTCCCTGAAGCCGCATTCGCCGATGCCAAGAGAAGGAAAAACACTCGCAACATAGTGACGGCGGTTGTCATCCTGGTGATGATTCCTAGCATCTGGAGCGCATTCACCATGATTCGCAACACGAATTTCAGGCAGAACGTCGCCAATTTCGTGCAGGAGAACAAGACTTTCTCCGGCGGCTACATATTCGACTACGAGGTCAGCACGAAAGGGAAGCAGCACGCCGATATTTACGTAACTGGGGAGCCACTCACTCAGGGCAAGAAAGAAGAACTGATTTCCAAAGCCGGGAAATTCGGCATAGCTTCTGACAGGATCAATTTCATAGAGCACAAGATATTCGAAGAAAATCAGGATGGGGGTTCTTCCGAGATAGTGAATATGCTGTATCAGAGGTCATCCGATGAATTAAATCGCAAAGACCTGCAAATCAAGGCCCTGGAAGGACAGCTGATGGATGCGAGAGGTGCCGCCATCCCTTACGTCCAGCTGACGAAAGAAATCAAGTCTGCCTACCCAGAGATCGAGGAGATGACATTCGGCCGCGGAGCTTCGGTCCAGGCCGACAGCCTTGCCAGAAACGATCTCATCATCGTGGTCGCCAAAGCCAACCCGAAGCTTAGCCAGGAAAAGCTCAGGAAGCTGGGCGGATGGCTTCGAATCCGCATGAATGACACTACAGTAGTGGTCATGAATCGTAATTAGGATGAGGGGAGCGCTTCTTATTTTCTTCGCATTGTTTCTTCTTCCCGTCCTCGGCCAGCGGATGCCAATCCGGAAAGTACTGACGGGGAAGCTGAGAATGGAGAGCCGGATTCCGGCCCCAGCCGCCCTCTCTTTCCATCCTGACACCATCACTTTGACGTTCCTTGGAGATGCCATGATGCACAAAGAGCAGATTAGGAATGCGCACGTCAAAGAGCATTCGGCATATTCATTCAATGAATATTTTGAACCTCTTGAAGGCATCATCAGAAATGCGGATCTTGCCATCATCAATGCCGAATTCACCCTGGCAGGAAAGCCTTATTCAGGATATCCTTGCTTCTCTGCCCCCGATGAATATGCCGACTATCTGAAAGATAGCGGGATAGACATATTCCTGACGGCAAACAACCACATCCTGGACAAAGGCTGGAAGGGGCTGCGGCGGACGCTGGCGGCATATTCAGATAAAGGAATCTTTACGGCAGGAACTGCCCTCTCCGCAAAGGAAGACAGCCTTTGCAACCCATTGATAGTGCCCATCAAGGGCATCAGGATAGCATTCGTGAATGCGACTTACGACACTAATGTCCTTTTGCCAGCCGATTCGATGGTCGTGCATAAGCTGGATAGCTCCGACGTGGCATATTCAATGAGCATGGCAAAGGAACGGGGGGCCGACTTCATCGTCGCCCTCCCCCACTGGGGCGTTGAATACTCATTGAAGCACTCCAAGAATCAGCTCTACTGGGCGAGCTTTTTCGTTCGACACGGGGCAGATGCGGTCATCGGCACTCACCCGCACGTCGTCCAAGACACGCAAGTCCTTGGCGGCGTGCCGGTAATATATTCATTAGGCAACATCATCTCCAACATGAGCGCCAGGAACACCAGGATCGGGCTCATCGTCACTCTGCGCATCGCAGTGTCAGAAAACAGGGATTGCACTCTGCTTGAGCCTGAATATACATTCACTTGGTGCGCCAGGCCTGGCGCAATCTCTGACAGTTACAAGACCGTGCCAGTGAGGGAATGGATGAGCAAAGAATACGAGTGGAAAAATGAAAATGACTATATTGACATGTCTTCTTCCTACGAAAGGGTGAAGACGAAAACAGGAATATCCGACATTCAGAAACATGAAGAAAACAATTAAGATTGAAGGAATCGAGCCAATTGAAATCTATGGGGCAGGCAATAAGATACTTGAAGAGTTCTGCTCTTATTTTCCATCACTAAAAGTCGTGGCCAGGGGAAACGAGATAATCCTGGACGGCAAGGAAAGCAGCATTCAGGAATTCTCGCAGAGATTCGGGGAACTTGTCGAGCTGAGGCATCGCAAGATGAACCTTACGCCGTTCGATGTCGAGGACATTTTCGATGGCAGTTCTTCGCCGAGCAATTTCATAGACGGAGAAGCTATAATAGTGCATGGGACGGACGGGAAACCGATACGAGCCCGCAATAGGAACCAGCAGGAGATGGTGAAGGCATATTTCAACTCGGATCTCATCTTCGCCGTAGGACCTGCTGGCACGGGGAAGACATACATCGCCATAGCCTTGGCTGTAAGGGCTTTGAAGAATCGTGAGATAAAGAGGATAATACTCACCAGGCCTGCCGTAGAAGCAGGAGAACGCCTAGGATTCCTGCCAGGCGACTTGAAAGACAAGCTGGATCCTTACCTGCAGCCGCTTTACGATGCTCTAGGGGACATGATTCCTTCTCGCAAGCTGCAAGATTTCATGGCCGACGGCACCATCCAGATAGCGCCGCTAGCCTACATGAGAGGCCGTACCTTGGATCACGCCTGCGTCATACTGGACGAAGCCCAGAACACAAATGTAGGTCAGCTGAAAATGTTCCTGACCCGAATGGGCATGAACGCCAAGTTCATAGTTACCGGCGACGCCACGCAGATAGACCTTCCGAACAGAGAGGACTCAGGCTTGCTCAAAGGCATTAATATGCTGAGAGACATAAAGGGCATCAGCACTATTTTCTTCACTAACGACGACATCGTCCGCCATCCGCTAGTGACTAAAATCGTCAATGCATTCGACAAACCGAAAGAGGAGAAGGACTCGTGAGAATCCTCCCCCTCTTTGAAATTCGTCGTATTCAGATGACTAGTTAGCCATGGCTGAATATTTCTCGTAGCCTTGTTTGTATTTAGGATCCGGATCGTCTTGGAGACGATAGCAGATGTTCTTTAGATAAGAAGCGATGCTGGACTTCACTTGATCGTCCTTCGTGATTTCGATGGCTTTCTCGAAAGGATCCACGCACTTCTTCAGAGTTTTCTCGAACTCCTGAACGAGGGCAACGTATTTCTTATCGTCAAGCTCGTCTTGAGCCTTCTTCTCGAGCTCGACTGCCTGATTGAAGTAAAGAAGGCCTTCTCCTACGTAACCGTACTCATAGTTAGGGTCGATTTCGGAGCATTTCTTATATGCCTCGATGGCTTTCTCGGTCTCCCCAAGCTTCGAATGAACGTTGCCTTCCACATAGTAAATGGACGCATTCTTCGGGTCCTTTGCCTTTGCCTGATCCAGAAGTTCGAAGAGTTTATCAGTATTAGATCCAGAAGAAACATAATAATTGATAAGCCCTATCAAGATGGACTGGCTCTCAGGATACTTCGTGAAGCCTTCCTCGAGATATTTCCTGGCGACTTCTTGTCCTGCTGCAGAGGTGTCAAGCTTAGTGGCGACATCTGCAATCCTAGAATAAACCTCGCCACCCTCTGCGGCATAACCTATCTTCAGGCATTTCTCGAACGCATCTTTCGCAACCTGAAGGTCGCCCAGCTGCTGAGCGATGAAGCCAGAATTGTACAAAGAGAATGTATCGATTTGAGAGAGAGGCTTTTCCGCCATTACTTCCTGGGCCAAGCCGAAATATTTCTCAGCGCTTTTCAAGTCCCCAAGGCCATATTTGTTGTATGCCTCGTTAACAATCTTCTGATTGAGTGCCTTAAGGCCATTAGCGATATCCTTAGATTTAGAACCCTTTGGATCAGCCTCAGCGGCCTTCTTGTAAGCATCATATGCATTCTCCAGCGGATTCTCAACCACAGGCTTAGTAACCTCGATGATTGCTAGCTTTCCGCCGCTGAAATAGAGATTCTTATTCGAGAATATTTCCTTGACATAAGAATTTCCATTCATCTGAACTTGTTCAGTAGAAGTCGGTTTATCGTTTCCCATCATAAGCTTGACTTCAGCTTCTGACGAGCCTACGAGAGCATTTCCTGCAGGAGCATCATAGGCATTTACGTATGCCTCTGCAAGTTTTAACCACGTAGCAGGCTTGGCGGCCTTCTTTGGATTATCAGCGGCACTCTTTGCAGACTCCACAGCCTTCGCTGCGGCTTCCGGAGAAAGTTGCTGGGTGCCTACTTGGGCATTGGCAATCTGGACAGAAGCCAGAACAGCCAGAGCTATCAAAATTCTTTTCATCTTAGATAAAATTTAATTATGGTTATTATTCTTTTTCATTATTTATTTCGACATCAGCCTGGACATCACCTTCCTCGCTCTTTTCAACAGGCGAGACAGCCGCAATAGAGTCCCCCTCCTTGATGTTTATGAGTTTCACTCCTTGCGTAGCCCTGCCTGCGACCCTGATGTCGGATACTGCCATCCTGATCGTAAGACCAGACTTATTGATAATCATCAAATCATTTTCCTCTGTCACGTTCTTTATGGCAATCAGCTTACCTGTCTTTTCAGTGATATTGATCGTCTTAACGCCCTTACCGCCACGATTAGTCAGCCTATACTCTTCAAAATCCGTACGTTTGCCGAAGCCATTCTCACTGACGACCAAAACCGTATGCTTATCAGCATCTGGGGCATTTTTATCGTAATTAATCGCTCCGATCACCTCGTCTGTCGCTTCAATATTAATGCCACGCACTCCAGTAGCGTTCCTACCCATCTCACGAGCATCCGTTTCCTCGAAGCGGCAGCAGCGGCCATCGCGAGCTGCGATGAAGATTTGCTCGTTGCCATTGGTGAGCAACGCCTCAGCAAGGACATCGCCTTCCCTGAGGTTCACGGCATTTATTCCCGCTACCCTAGGATGTGAATATGCCACCAGAGAAGTCCTCTTGATGACTCCCCTCTTAGTGACTAATACAATATAGTTATTGTTGATATATTCTTCATCTTTGAGCGTCCTCACATTGATGATGGCTTTTATCTTATCATCCGGGATGTTCAGGACATTCTGAATGGCACGGCCTTTTGAAGCCCTCGATCCTTCAGGAACATCGTAAGCTTTCAGCCAGAAGCAACGCCCGGATTCAGTGAAGAACATCATGGTCGAGTGCATGTTGGCGACATAGATGTGGTCTATGAAATCCTCATCCCTCGTAGCTGAGCCCTTCATTCCGACGCCGCCTCTGTTCTGAGTGCGGTACTCCGTCAGCGCAGTCCTTTTGATGTAACCCAGGTGAGAGATGGTGATCACCACGTCCTCATCCGGATAGAAGTCCTCAGGATTGAACTCCTCCTCGGAAGGTCTTATTTCAGTCCTTCTGGCATCTCCGTACTTCTCCTTAAGCTCCTGAGTCTCCTGTTTAACTATATTCATTTGCTCCTCAACGCTGCCGAGTATGACGTTGCACCTGTCGATGAATCTCATCAGGTCGTCATATTCAGCCTGCAGCTTGTCCCTTTCGAGCCCTGTCAGCTGACGGAGCCTCATTTCGACTATTGCTGTAGCCTGAGCATCGGTAAAGGCGAACGCCTTCATCAGTTCGGCCTTTGCCTCATCCACGGAAGCTGAAGCCCTGATGATTCTGATCACTTCGTCGATCACGTCTATAGCCTTCAGCAAGCCCTCCAGGATATGAGCCCTCTTCTGAGCCTTGTCCAGCTCGAACTTTGTCCTTCTTACGACGACTTCGTGGCGGAAATCTACGAAATTCGCTATCAGTTCCTTGAGCGACAGCGTCTTTGGACGGCCACCTACAAGGGCTACGTTGTTGAATGCGAAACTGGACTGGAGCGGAGAGTACTTGAACAAGGTATTCAGGACAACATTCGAATTGAATCCCTGTTTTACCTGAATGATTACCCTGACGCCCTCGCGCGAAGTCTCATCATTGATGTAGCTTATTCCTTCTATCTTCTTGTCTTCGACCATCTGGTGAATCTTCTCCAGCATCTCCTTCTTGTTCACCATGTAAGGAATCTCGGTTACCACTATGGTCTCACGGCCTGTGTCGGACACCTCGATTTCAGTCTTGGACCTGATTACCACCCTGCCGCGGCCTGTCTCGTAAGCTTCTTTGATGCCACCTACGCCCATGATGATGCCGCCAGTAGGGAAATCCGGGCCTTTGATGTATTTCATCAGCCCGTCAGTGTCGATTTCAGGATTGTCAATGTAGGCACAAATCGCATCGCTGACCTCACCCAAATTGTGTGGAGCCATATTCGTAGCCATTCCGACTGCTATTCCGGATGCCCCGTTCAGGAGAAGCAGCGGTGCCTTCGTAGGTAACACCGTAGGCTCCTGAAGAGTGTCGTCGAAGTTGTTAGTGAAATCCACGGTGTCCTTGTCCAGATCTCCCAGCACGTCATCGGCCATCTTCGCAAGCTTGGCCTCGGTGTATCGCATGGCTGCGACAGGATCACCATCCATTGAGCCAAAGTTGCCTTGACCCCAGACCAGCGGGTAACGCTGATTCCAGTTCTGCGCAAGGCGAGCCATGGCATCGTATACCGAAGAATCGCCATGAGGATGGTATTTACCCAGAACCTCACCAACGATTCTGGCAGATTTCTTCGTCTGACCTGAATATGACAATCCGAGGCCCTCCATGCCGAACAGCACTCGCCTCTGGACTGGCTTCAAGCCATCTCTCACATCTGGAAGGGCACGGGACACGATGACCGACATCGAGTAATCGATGTAGGCCGAGCGCATCTCATGATCTATCTCCACCGGCTCAATGAACCCGTGCTGAACTTCCTCGTTCATTTCCACATTATCCATATCCATATTAATATTCTTAACCTTATAAACATGCAAAATTAATAAAAAATTACCTTTGAGCAAAGCGACAAAATGTCATGACAACTCTTTTCGCATGGATGTTGATAATTATCCGGAAAACTTACCTAACTTTATACTTCATGGAAGTAAACATATCACAAGAACTGAATGACATAATTCGTTTCGCAAGAGAGGAAGCCATGCGGACTGGAAGCTATGGAATCAGCCCAGATCATCTTTTTCTCGGGATGCTGCGCCATGCGGATAATGACGCAGTCTTGGCGCTGAACGGACTTGGCGTGATGCCGGATGAATTCAAGGATTTCATAGACAGCCATATATTCGTCAACGAGCCAATCCCATATTCGGAGCTAGACAAGATTTCTTTCACTCGCTATGCCCAGAATGTTCTGAGCATCACAGTCATGGAAGCATCTAAGATGAAGTCTCATGAAGCGAGATCCATCCATCTTATTCTCGCGCTATGTCGCACTACTGAGAATTACGGTCAGGCATATCTGAGAAGCAAGGGCATCGATTACGGAAAGCTGCTCTCCTACATGAGAGACCATGACATGCTGGCATCAGATAATAAAGACAACGAGCGCTTTCAGAGCCAGCAGAATGAAAACTTGGATCCTGAAGAGGCCGCCAGCGGCGAATCCGGAAAGCTGAACATCGAAGATTTCGGCTATGACCTTACTAAAGCAGCGGCGGAAGGCAAGCTGGATCCTGTCGTCGGCAGGAACACTGAAATCTCCCGCGTCATAGAAATCCTAGGCCGCAGAAAGAAGAACAACCCCATGCTCATCGGCGAGCCAGGCGTCGGCAAATCTGCCATCGTCGAAGGCATAGCACTGAGGATTGCCAACGGAAGCATATCCCCTGCGCTTGCGAAGAAGAGGCTGATTTCCCTTGACATCGCCTCAGTCGTAGCCGGCACGAAATACAGAGGAGACTTCGAGAAAAGGCTGAAGACCATAATCAAGGAAGCCAGCACGAACCCTGACATAATTTTATTCATCGATGAGTTCCATACGATAGTCGGGGCTGGCGGGGCGCAAGGCAGCCTGGATGCGGCGAACATGCTGAAGCCGGCTCTCGCCCGCGGAGAACTTCAATGCATCGGAGCTACTACGATGGATGAGTTTGCGAAAATCGTGGAGAAGGATGGCGCTCTTGACAGAAGATTCCAGAAAGTGATAGTAGAGCCTACCGACGTTCCTCAGTCAATAGCCATCCTTAAGAATATTAAAGGTAACTACGAGGATTTCCACAAAGTAACTTATAGCGACGAAGCAATTGAGGCGTGCGTGCGTCTCACCGATCGCTACATCACTGATAAATTTTTGCCGGACAAGGCCATTGATGCCATGGACGAAGCCGGGTCGATGGTTCGCCTGAGCCTTACGAAGGACAAAAAGACTGGCAGCGTCGTCGATGGCGAGGACATTGCGACAGTGGTCTCCAAGATGACCGGAATACCCGTGAATAAGGTTGCCGAATCTGAGGGCACGAGACTTCTGAATATGAAAGAGCGGCTAAAGAGCAGAATCATCGGCCAGGATGAAGCCATAGACACAGTTGTCAGAGCCATCCAGAGGAACCGCGCGGGACTGAAAGACCCGAACCGGCCAATAGGAACATTCCTTTTCTTCGGACCTACAGGAGTCGGCAAGACACAACTTGCGAAATGCCTGGCCGAATATCTATTCGATTCAGAGGAAAATATGGTGAGGATAGACATGAGCGAATATATGGAGAAGTTCACTGTTTCCCGCCTCATCGGGGCTCCTCCGGGATATGTTGGCTACGAGGAAGGCGGACAGCTTAGCGAGAGAGTTCGCAGGAAACCATACTGCGTCGTTCTCCTGGATGAAATAGAAAAAGCACACCCGGACATATTCAATATCTTGCTGCAAGTGCTTGACGATGGCCGTCTGACCGACAGCAATGGCAGAGTGGTAGATTTCAAGAATACCATCGTCATAATGACTTCCAACGTAGGGAGCAGGGATCTCGAGGAATATGGCAAAGGCGTGGGATTCGCGACTGCGGGGAAAAACGTCGAGCATAACAGGCAGACGCTGTTAGAGAAGGCTATCAAGAAATCATTCCCTCCGGAGTTCATCAACAGGGTCGATGAACAGGTTTTCTTCAATTCCCTGACTAAGGACGATATAGAGAAGATAATCGACATAGAGCTGAAAGACCTTCGCGAAAGGGCCGTGGAGGCTGGCTACAAGCTTACGATCACTCCAACGGCTAAACGTTTCATAGCTGATGCAGGATTCGATCCAGCTTACGGCGCAAGGCCTCTGAAGAGGGCGGTGATGAGATATGTGGAAGATCCCGTGTCTGAGTTCATTATCTCGGATCGGATCCTCCAGGGCAAAAATGGTTCTGGAGAGCTTCACACGCTGAAGGTTGAGCTGACCCCTGACAAGAAAGACACGATGGTGACCCTTAAGAAATCCGATGTGGTGCCGGCTCTGAGCTGACCATGTCAGGCTGCGACGGGACACAGGGTCTCAGGCTTATCTATGCGGGTCACCTCCAGCCCGAAGTCGCCGATGAATTGAACCAGAGAGCTGAAAGATGATTCGTCCGTGATGATTGAGGACAGATTCTCGATGTTGTCATATTCCTGTTTCATATTTTCATTAAATTTTATTGTTTCTTCTTTTCATAGGCAAAGATAATGCGGGCTTGAGCCAAACCATGGCACAAGCCCGTATTTTTATTGCGATATTTTTTGCATAAGTTTGCAAGGAATAAAAGAATTTCCTATGGCAGAAGAAAGGAGCGTTGACAAGCTTGCCAGATACGCTATGTGGGCTGTCGCCGCAGCAGTCGTGATAGCGATTTGCTGGTATTTTCGCAGCGTGCTTATTTACATAATATTAGCCGCAGTGTTATCCCTGCTCGGGAATCCCCTGATGAAGGGAATGTCCAGAATCAAGATTAAAGGGCATGCCGCTCCGGCATGGCTGCTCTCCTTAATCACCATAATCCTTCTGCTAGTGATAATTCTCGGAATAATCACTCAGATATTCCCGGTGGTCTTCAGCATAGTGCAGAACATCTCGTCAAACCTGCAGACAGCCTCCATCAACTCCAGCAACATCACTCAGTTGCTGGACACGGCAAACAGCTGGCTGATACAGAGATTCCCGAAGCTGGGCAGCGACTTCAAGCTGCAGGTGACCCTTGTCGACTGGGTCAAGAGCGCATTCAATCTGGGCTCGCTGAGTTCGATAGGGACTGTTGTCGGTTCCGTAGCTTCCGCCCTGGGCAGTTTCGGAATGGGACTTTTCTGCGTCATATTCATTTCTTTCTTCTTCATCAAGGATGACAAGCTGTTCCGGAAAATCGTAGGCTCGCTGGTGCCGGATAAGGTGGAGAATGAGGTTATTGGAGCCATAGGGGACATCGAACACCTGCTTTCAAGGTATTTCGTGGGGCTGATGATCGAGGTCCTCGGTGTCACCGCCCTGAACTTCCTGGGGCTGCTGACGGTAGCTAAGCTAGGGTTCTCCGCAGCCATAGGAATAGCCTTCATGACAGGGCTCCTGAACATAATCCCTTACCTTGGGCCTTGGATCGGGGGCGCAATAGGCGTCGTCCTGGGCCTGGTGCTGAAATATAGCTCGGCGGCGGTGACAGGCGTCTACCCCGACTTCTGGGTAGCGGCGATCATGCTTGTGGCGATATTCGTGATAACCCAGATGATAGACAATTTCCTGATGCAGCCGTTCATATATTCCACCAGCATAAAATCCACGCCTTTGGAGATATTCCTGGTGCTGATAATCGCCGGACACGTCGGCGGAATGCTGGGGATGCTGGTGGCGATCCCTGCATATACGGTGCTCAGGGTAATCGCGGCACGATTTTTCTATGATGTCAAGCCAGTGAGGAAGCTCATCTCAAGTTCGGGAGGAACCGTCGGAGGAGAAGGAACTCCCTCAGGCGACGAATGCAAAGGAAACAACACTATATCATGAATATAAGGAATATGCTTGCAGCCCTCGCATCGGCTGCTTTCTTGACCTGCGGGATATTCGCTTCAGCGCAGGAAACTTATTCGCCCACGGGAACTTACAAGTTCGCAGTCAAGGACGGCCAGGAGCTTTGCCTCGACCATTATGCTCCTGCAGCAGGAAGCGAAACCGCCATTGACGGCCACGCCAAGCCAACCGTGCTGTTCGCCTTCGGAGGCGGATTCAAGGGCGGGGAAAGAAACGAGAAGGGCTACCAGAAATGGTTCAAGATGCTGAATGACGAGGGATATGCTGTCGTATCAATAGATTACCGCCTGGGCCTTAAAGGGGTAGCCATCAAGAAAGGCTTGGGGCAAGTACGCCAATTCCGGAATGCGGCCCAGCTTGCGGCAGAAGACTTGCTCTCAGCAGTAAAATACCTGCTGGACAACGGGAAGGCTTTCGGGGTTGATGCCCGGAATCTGGTAATCAGCGGTTCCTCGGCTGGCGCTATCGCTTCTCTCGAAGCCGACTGGTTGTTCTGCAACGGCAGGTCGAACGAGGCTTTCCCCGAAGGATTCGACTTCGCCGGGGTGATGCCGTTCTCCGGAGCGATAATCACTATGGAAGGGAAGCCGTCTTACAAGAAAGAGCCGGCGCCGACAGCATTTTTTCACGGAACCGCAGATAAGGTGGTTAATTACAAGAAAATACGACTTTTCGGCTGGGGAATATTCGGCTCCGACGCCCTAGTCAGGATATTCAAGAAAAACGGATACACCTATAATATTTTCCGCTACGAAGGACACGGGCACGAAATCGCCGAATCCATGACGCAGACCTTTCCTGAGCAGCTGAGATTCCTTGAAACGGTGGTCACAAGAGGAGTGCGAAGGAGCATCGACTCCAGCATAGACGATCCCGAGGCGCCTCGGCCATCCGGCTCGAAGAACAGGAAGGAACTGTACGGGAAATAAATGATTTTTTATGAATATGCCACAGAAATTTAAGCTTGGCGAAAGATTCGCCACCGTCTTCAAAAGGTTTCCGGCAGCTTTTGCTTTCCTGGGAGTCCTGGTGATCGCCGCATTTGCATGGGGCGCCGATGCCTCAAATGAGGAGAAGCTCATTCCAACGCTCTGGTACTGTTTCACGGCAGCATTCCTTTCCGTCGCCATGAAACTTCTTCGGGAGGAAAAGACTGGGATAGCGGCGGAAATCGTGCTGCAGGTAGCCCTTTTAGGATTCTGGGCATATTGCCGATTCTTTGAAAATTTTAACGGCGCCTGTCAATTCGCGATGGGCAGCATCTCCGTCCTGGTGTTCATAGCATGCTTCATAAATTCATTCTACAAGGACAGGAACGACGTGCCTTTGGTGAACTTCACGCTCCGCATGGTCGTGGTTCTGGCTGCGACAGGAATCGTCACGCTGATTTTCATGCTTGCCATATTCCTGATAATGACCGCCTTAGATGCGCTGTTCAAAATAAATGTCACGAATTATGCCTACTTCATGGCGGCGGTCATATCATGGGCGCTGCTATTCCCCGCCATGCTGCTACAATTCGTTCCCGAAGGGCAGGCGAAGCACGACTATTCCACCAACCTTGGGAAATTCGTAAGAGGGGTCACGAAATGGCTGGTTCTGCCAGTGACGGCAGCTTACTTGGCAATTCTCTACGTCTATGCCATCAAGATTCTGGTGAAGTGGACTCTGCCGAACGGCTGGGTCGCCATCCCGGTCTCAGTGAGCTTCGCCCTCTGCCTGCTACTGCTTTTCCTGCTCTACCCGGAAGCATATTCTGAAAACGAAAAACCCCTTATGAGAGCCGTGCGCCGCTGGATTCCGGTTGCCGTGCTGCCTCTTCTGGCGCTGATGAGCGTCGGCATATTCAAAAGAATCGGAGACTATGGAGCAACCATAGAAAGGCTTTACTTGCTGGCATTCAACCTGTGGTGCTACGGCATCTGCCTGGGGCTCATTTTCAGCCGAGGGAAGCGCTTCTGGTGGATTCCGGCATCTTTTGCGCTGGTCTTCCTGCTCACCTCCGTGGGGCCATTGAATTTCACCTCCACGACAAGAAGAATCATTCAGAAAGATGCCCGGAACATAATGATGGCGAACGGAATAACGAAATTTCCTGCCGACAGCAGCACATTTTCATCAATGATGTCCAAGGCAGACTCAGCTACCACTGAGAGGCTAATCGACAAGCTGACATATCTGGAATGGAATTACAGTAAAGACACAACAGCAATCAGGGATCTCGTAGACTACAATGTAGACATGTACGATATGTATCCTTACGATGCCGACTCGGTGGTCTCCCTGCCGGATACTGCATCTTTCAAAGACGTAAGGATAGAGCAGGCGAAGGATTCGGTGATATTCAGGATTCCTCATCCGACGTATTACCAGGACACCCTGCTCCTTGCCGTGCCTAGAGAAGAGCTTAAGAAACTTTACGAGGCAGTCCAGTGACCACGAGCCGCCTGCGCCAGACCAACATAAAGCATGGACAGATCGCTACTCATTCTATTGGTGCTGTGCCTTTCCACGACAGCATATTCGCAAACCCCAGACACGCTTGCGAATTCTTCCGTTGCCGACACTCTGGCAAAAGCTGACACTGTCAAATTACAGGATCTTTATAAGGACGCTATTCCCTCTGGTCCCAAGAAACTGATTCTGAGAGAAGCGACCACGCAGGATGGTTCGTCAATGATGATGGACGACAACGGAAACGTGTGGAAAGCGTTCACTCAGGACGGCTTGGATGTGCTCATGAACGTGCG
Source organism: uncultured Bacteroidales bacterium (assembly GCA_900316045.1). Classification (GTDB taxonomy): domain Bacteria; phylum Bacteroidota; class Bacteroidia; order Bacteroidales; family UBA932; genus Cryptobacteroides. The sequence continues at coordinate 70,133 of ONBM01000001.1, forward strand.
CTACCTGAAAAATTACGGGAAATATTACCGAGTGGACCTGTACCTGCAGAACAATACAGACAGCACCGTGCATTACGACTTCGGGAACATGAGGATTTCCACCATGGACGGTCCCGTGAAGCTATTTTCGAACAATAAATATTATAGCAGGGTGCATAGCCGCAAGGTATGGAAAACAGTAGGAGTCACTGCAGGCACATTTTTCATATCTCTGATCGTGCAGATGATTATTCAGAGTTCCGATGATGATAACGATTCCATAGCTGCAAATATTGCTACGGCATTCGTCGATGAGGCTGCGATTGCCTTCACAATGATGTACAATCGTCGTCAGAACGAGAACATGCAAGAAATAAAGCGCCAGAACATCGGCTACCTGCGCGATTACGACATTCCTCCGTACAATGCCATCGAAGGCCATGCATACGCAAAATATGCTCCTAAGGCAAAATCGGTGAATTTGTTCATTCCTGTAAGCGGCCGTGAATATATCCTAAGCTGGGACACGACTGCTCTGGAAAATGCTGGCGCCGACTAACCAAGTCCTACTCCAGACATTACCTCCGGATTGCAAGGCTCGGTGCTGATAAGGCGTTTTCAAAGGTTATTGCTCCTGGCCGAACAATGCTGAAGTATGTCTACGGTAATGAACCCGTCACACTCCAGTTGTGTCACGTAATTCGACAAAGTATTGAATGACAGGTGCTTCTGTTGGCAGATTTCGTCCATGGAAATGCCTCGGTTCTTTTTGATGCACTGAGCTATTGAGCAGATTTGAGCCAGATCGTCTTCATTGAACTGCACTTTGTAATATTCACGGACAGCTTCTACGAAATCTGCCTGACGGCGGAGCATCGTCTTTCCGAGACTCAGCTTCTGCATCAGTTCCGCCAAATCCCCTATCGGCTCTGCCAAGTTCTGCCGAATCAGCAGATTGCATCCTTGCGAATATGGGTCATCCACCCTTCCGGGCAGGGCAAACACTTCCCTGTCATAGGAGTTTGCCAGGTGCGCAGTAATCATTCCTCCTCCCTTTATCTTAGACTCTATGAGAAGCGTAGCCTTGCAGATGCCAGCTATGATACGGTTCCTGCGTATGAAATTGATCGCCACGGCCTGAGTGTCAGGCGGATAATCGGAAACAAGCCCGCAGCCAGGCGTAGAAGCAATCTGCTCACCCAGGCCTTGATGCTGCGAAGGATAAATTTGGTCTATCCCGGTCGCCATTACCGCAACAGTCTTCAAGCCGTTCTCCAGAGCCGTCCTATGGGCGACGGCATCAACGCCCAAGGCCAACCCGCTCACCACGAGAGGTTTCACCGTGGCTTTCGACATAGCCTTCACGATTCTCTCACACCAGTCCCTGCCGTAAGACGAAATCTTCCTGGTTCCGACAACTGCTATGCACGTCTTGGCTTTAGAAACCGGATGACCAGAGTTATCTGGCGAGCCGACAGTGGCGAAGACTTCCTCAGGCGCAGAAATGCCCTTATAATATATACCTAAAGGCGGGTCGTCGCATTCCCTCAGCAACTGTGGATAACCTGTTTCACCATAGCCGATGAAGCGGCAACCATGCGAGACAAGCTTTTCCAGTTCCATAGCAGCCGAATCGAACGCACTAGCACTTATTTGCCGAGAATAATTCATATTCTTATATGGTCCAAGCACTTCTCCGACAGCATCCCTGCCAGCCGAGAAAACTTCAGCCGCCCCGCCGAAATTCTCAACCAAGCTCTTTCCCAGTTTCGGTTCGTAACCGAAAATCCTATTCAAGGCACAAAGAGCAGCCCTTTCTTCAAAATCTCCCTCCATACGCTATTATCTCTTTCAGCCGGCAATATATTCATAAAAGAGACAAGTGGCAAGGGTGCGAAAAAAGTATTTCTGTTTCTTCCTGAGATTATTTCTGTTTTCGGAAACGATTAAAAAATCTTTCGAAGAATTTTTTAAAATCATAAGGAAATTAACGCAAAGACCGCTATTTTTGATAAATTTGATGTCATGTTTTTCGTAGACACACACTGTCACATAACCGACGAGTCTTTCAGAGGGAAAGATTCCGCATGCAGCGACGGGGCCCTTGGCTACATTCAGAGGGCGGTCGCCGCCGGAGTCGGGATAATGCTGCAGGCGGACGTTGACAGCACCGAACGCTGCGCAATGCTCGACCTCGTCAGGCGCTTCCCCAAAGAGCTCAGAGCCATGATAGGCCTCTATCCTGGCTCCGTCAAGGAAAACTGGCGTGATGAAATCGAAGCGATGGTGAAGGCCGCTCAGGCATGGGAGGCAGACGGACGGACTTTCGCAGCCATGGGAGAAATCGGCCTGGACTATCATGAAGGCAAGGAATATGCTGCCCAGCAGAAAGAAGCCCTTGCGTGGCAGCTTGAATACGCCGCCGAGCGTGACATGCCGGTGAACATTCATCTGCGCGATGCGATGGGCGACTTCTTAGATGTCATCAAAGCGCACAAGTCTCTGGGACTCAGAGGGAACATGCACTGCTATGCTGGAAGCTACGAAAGTTTCATGGAGCTTTCCGGGATGGGAGACTGGTACATCGGGGTAGGCGGCGTAGTGACATTCAAGAAAGCATCCCTTGCGGAAGTCGTCAGGCGCCTGCCGCTACATAGGATCGTCCTGGAGACGGATGCTCCATACTTAGCTCCTGTGCCACATAGAGGCACCAGGAACGAGAGCTCATATATTCCCATTATCGCATCCAAGATAGCCGAGATCAAAGGCACGAGCCTCGAAGAGGTAGCGGAAGCAACCACCCACAACGCCTATAAATTATTCAATATCAAATAATATGACGAAGTCATCAATACTCATGATATATACTGGCGGGACCATCGGGATGAAGCAGGATCCTGTAGACATGACTTTGAAACCATTCGATTTCAGCCAGATACTCGACGAAGTCCCGGAACTTAAGAAATTCGCCTTCAGGGTTGATGCCTTCACTTTCAATCCATTGATAGACTCTTCCGACGTTGAGCCATCAATGTGGCAGAAATTAGCGGACCTCATCAAAGAACGTTACGACGACTACGACGGTTTCGTAATTCTGCATGGCACAGACACGATGGCATATTCAGCCTCTGCCTTAAGCTTCATGCTAGAGAACCTGTCCAAGCCTGTCGTATTCACGGGAAGCCAGCTGCCCATCGGGGTGCCGCGCACCGATGGCAAGGAGAATCTAGTCTCTGCCGTTGAGATAGCATCCGCAAGAGATTCCATTGGGCATTCTATTGTTCCCGAGGTCTCCATTTATTTCAATTCCAAGCTGCTAAGGGGCAATCGAAGCACGAAAACTAGCTCAGAGGCCTTCAGCGCTTTCTCATCCCCGAATTTTCCTTCTCTGGCAGAGGCAGGGATAAGCATAAAATACGATCTGGGAGCCATCAGGCGTCCAGATTTTTGGGAAGAGCCACTGAAAATCAGCACAGAACTGGATACCAGGGTGTCAATCCTGAAGATACATCCTGGAATCACTCCGCAAGTGATGAGGTACTTTCTCTGCGGCCCCGAGACGCGGGCTGTCATCCTGGAGACATACGGTTCCGGCAATGCGCCTTCAAAGCAATGGTTCACCGACATAATCAGAGAAGCATCGGAAATGGGCAAGATAATAATGAATGTGACCCAATGCCTTTCCGGAACAGTCGACATGAGCATTTATGCGACGGGCAAGGCTCTGAAAGAGCTGGGGGTGATATCAGGGCAAGACATCACGACCGAGGGCGCTCTTGGAAAACTTTTTTATCTCATGGGAAAATCGAAAGACAATGAATGCGTGAAAAAGCGACTGGGAGAAAACCTGCAAGGAGAAATTTCAATCTAAACATTGCCTTTTGAAAAATATTTGCTAAATTGCATCGGTTTTGGGTAGACAGAAAAGCTCCCAGATAATTTGTTTAAGACAAGATAACTATCTAATACATTATTAATTAAAACACACGAAAACAGTATGAAAAAGTTTTTCATGTTTTTGGCAGTAGCTGGCGTTCTTGCCATTACTGCGAACATCGCTTCAGCACAGGATCAAGCTCAAGGTAGCGCAGCTGCCGCAACTGAGCAAGTTCAGGCTGCAGATGAGCCTCAGGAGATGACCGCCGAGGATCTTCTCAAGGGTACAGGCGAGGAAGTTCCTTTCCATCAGCAGGTGAAGTCCTACTTCATTCAGGGAGGCCCAGGCTTCATGTCAGCTATCTTACTCTGCTTGATTCTAGGTCTTGCTCTTTCTATCGAGCGTATCCTCTATCTTTCTTTTGCGAAGACGAACACCAAGAAACTTCTCAAGAATGTCGAGGATGCTCTCGCGCAGGGTGGAATCGAGAAGGCAAAGGATGTTTGCCGCGACACGAAAGGACCTGTCGCAAGCATTTTCTACGATGGTCTCCTTCACTATGGCGAAGGCTTGGACGTAGTCGAGAAGAGAATCACATCCTCTGGCGGAGTTCAAATGAGTCTTATGGAGAACAACCTTTCATGGATTGCGCTGTTCATCGCCCTTGCTCCTTCCCTCGGATTCTTGGGAACAGTTATCGGTATGGTACAGGCCTTCGATGCAATTGAGGCAGCCGGCGACATTTCCCCTACCATCGTCGCAGGAGGTATGAAGGTCGCCCTTATCACAACCGTCGGCGGTCTTATCGTTGCCATGATTCTTCAGGTGTTCTACAATTATATCCTTTCCAGGATCGACGCTTTGTCAATCGACATGGAGGAAGCATCCATCGGACTCGTCGATGTTCTTGCCAAATATCAGGATAAGAAATAAATTGTCGGAACTCTTTTAGAATCTATCATAATGAACAAACTATTTAAATTAATAGGCTGGATATTGGGACTTCTAGGCATCGCTCTAGGGATTTGGGCTTTCGCATCAGGTGAGACGAATCCTACTTCTGTCGATGTTATCCTCAGGTACACCTACTTCCTGCTGATCGCAGCGGTGGTTATCTGGATAGGAATCGCAATATTCATCACAGCCAAGAACAACCCTAAGGGGCTGATAAAGGCTCTGCTCGTAATCGTAGTGGCAGCCGTCGTTGTGCTGATCGCCTATGCAGTCGCATCTGGAGCTCCTGCATTCAACGTGAAGACTCAACCTTCACAGCAGGTACTTAAGTTCACAGACACGATGCTCACCCTGACTTACATTCTCGGTGGCCTGGCAATTTGCGCAATCATTTTCGGAATCATCAGAAACGCTCTAAAAAAATAACATTCTATCATGGCTAAAAGAAAAACACCGGGTCTTAATACTCAGTCAACAGCCGACATAGCGTTCCTTCTGTTGTGCTACTTCCTGATGACATCCACCATGGATCAGCAGGCTGGATTGCAGCGTCGTCTGCCCCCAATGCCTGACAAGAACCAGAAGGTAGAAGACATGAAGGTTAATGAGAGGAACATCATCATCGTGAGAATCAACTCTGGTGATAGATTGTTTGCCGGTGACCAGCCAATGGATGTTAGTCAGCTTAAAGATAAGATCAAGGAATTCCTCACGAACCCGAATAACGACCCGAAACTTCCAGAAAGGGAGAATAAGGAGATCGAGGGATTCGGAACTTATCCTGTCTCAAAAGGCGTTATTTCACTTCAGAATGACCGTGGAACCAGCTATGATGCTTACATACATGTTCAGAACGAACTCGTGAAGGCAATCAATGAAATCCGAGACGATTTCTCAAGACAACACTTCGGCAGACGTTATTCGGCGCTTACCGAAGATCAGCAGAAAATCGTCAGGGACGCTATTCCACAGAACATTTCCGAGGCAGAACCTAAGGATGTCAACAAAAAGTAATTGAGGAGGAAAAAACCTATGGCAATATTTAAAAGAAGTGGTAAGAAAGACATGCCGGAAATCGGAACAAGCTCCGATATCGTGTTCATGTTTCTGTTCTTCTTCATGGTGACTACGCAGATGCGTTCCACCGAAGTCAAGGTCAAGGTTAAGCTTCCTTCAGTTACAGAGGTTGCTAAACTTGAGAGAAAGGATCTGGCTTCCTACATCTATATTGGCTCCCCTAATGCTCAATATCAGGGGCAGTATGGTACAGATGCTCGTATCCAGCTGAATGACTCTTTCAAGACCGTTGATGACATCAGGGATTTCATAGCTTCCGAACGCGAGGCTATGAGCGAGGCTGACCGTCAGCTAATGACTGTGTCAATAAAGGCGGACAGAGATGTGCGAATGGGCATCGTGACAGATGTAAAGCAAGAGCTGAGACGCTGCTCCGCGCTTAAGATCATGTACGCTGCCAACAGAGATCAGAACAAATAATTCTGAATCGACATATTCTTAAAAGAGGAGGCCCGATGGTCTCCTCTTTTTATATTCAAAACTTGAAGTTTTTATGTTATCTTTGTTCAATTATATTCAAAAGCATCATGGAAACGATTAAGAGGACTAAGGTTAAGGATCTTTTAAAAAGTGAGCCGGGTCAGGAAGTGCTCGCAAAGGGCTGGGTAAGGACGAAGAGAGGCAACAAGCAAATTAAATTCATCGCCCTTAATGACGGTTCTACTATTTATAATATCCAGATAGTGGCAGATACCTCGAAATTCGAGGAATCTCTGTTGCAGAAAGTGACCACGGGTTCAAGCCTTGCTGTCAGAGGAAAATTAGTTGAGTCGGTGGGAAGCGGGCAGGCAGTCGAGATACAGGCAGAGGAGATTGAGGTCCTTGGCGAATGCGACCCTGTAAGGTACCCTCTTCAGAAAAAAGACACTTCTCTTGAATATCTTAGGACAGTGGCTCACCTGCGTCCTAGGACAAACACGTTCGGCGCCATACTGAGGATACGCCACAATATGGCTTTTGCTATTCATAAGTTCTTCAACGACAAAGGTTTCGTTTACCTGAACACGCCACTCATCACAGAGTCTGACGCCGAGGGAGCTGGAGACATGTTCGAAGTAACGACATTAGACCTCACAAAGGTTCCGATGAAGGACGGTAAAATAGATTACAGCCAGGATTTCTTCGGGAAAAGAACGAGCCTGACCGTAAGCGGACAGCTTGAAGGAGAACTGGGAGCAACGGCAGTGGGCGAGATTTACACGTTCGGCCCTACTTTCAGGGCAGAAAACTCGAATACGCCTAGGCATCTTGCTGAATTCTGGATGATAGAGCCAGAAATGGCCTTTTACGATATATCCGACGACATGGCTCTTGCAGAGGAATTCGTGAAATATCTGGTGCAGTATGCTTTGGACAACTGCATGGACGATCTGAAATTCCTCAACGACAAATACGATGACGGCCTCATCGAGAGGCTTCGCAGCGTGCTTGGGGTTCAGTTCCAGAGAGTGACCTACACCGAGGCCGTGGATATCCTGGAAGAGGCAGTGAGGAATGGTCACAAATTCGAGTTCCCAGTGCATTGGGGAACGGATTTCCAGAGCGAACACGAGCGCTTCCTCGTAGAGCAGCACTTCGGCAAGCCTGTAATCCTCACTGATTTTCCTAAAGACATAAAGGCCTTCTACATGAAGCAGAACGAAGACGGAAAGACAGTCCGCGGAATGGATGTGCTGTTCCCGAAGATCGGTGAGATAATCGGAGGCTCAGAGCGTGAGGCATCTTTGGAAAAACTCGAGAAGAGAATCGACGAGCTGCACATGAGCCGTAAGAATCTGGAGTGGTACATCGACACCAGGAGGTTTGGCACGGTGCCACACAGCGGCTTCGGCCTTGGCTTCGAAAGGCTGCTGCTCTTCGTTACCGGAATGGCGAACATCCGGGATGTCATCCCATTCCCAAGAACTCCGAAAAATGCTGAATTCTAATATTTTACGAATATGCTAGTGATAGGAATAGCCGGAGGTTCCGGCTCTGGGAAGACAACGGTCGTGAACGAAATCACCAAGAAGCTGAAAGAACGCGTCGTGGTTATTCCACAAGACTCTTACTATAAGGACTCCAGCGATGTTCCGATGGAAGAGAGGCTGAAAATCAATTACGATCATCCAGATGCGATAGATTTCGATTTGCTCTGCGAGCAGCTTAAAGAGCTGAAGAAAGGCAGATCGGTTGAGCAGCCGGTATATTCCTACATCACATGCTCCAGGTCCAAGACTGAGACCGTAACCGTAAACCCTGCAGAGGTAATCATCATAGAAGGCATTCTTATATTCACATGCAAGAAACTCAGGGATCAGATGGACATAAAAATTTATGTGGACGCTGATGATGATGACCGGCTGCTGAGGGTCCTCTCCAGGGACATACTTAAGAAGGGCAGGACGCTTGAAACCGTCATGGAGCGGTATCAGAAGACCGTGAAACCGATGTACTTGCAGTTCATAGAGCCAAGCAAGCGCTATGCAGACATCATAGTGCCTCAAGGCGGCCTAAACAAAGTGGCAATAGATATGATTTCCGCCACTATCGAGAAATCACTCAGGGACAAGATGAAAAAATAACAGCCGTGAGAAAACCCGACGAAGGAGATAAGGCAGGACTCTACATAACCGTGATATTCCATCTCGGATTGCTTATCATACTCCTTGTCTGCCAAATCGGGTCGGCCATTAGAAAGGGAGATACATTCGTAATAGACTTTTCTAAGCAGGAGGCTAAGGAACAGGTTCAGAAAGAGATGAACCTGAAAGAAGAGGTCGCCGAGAAGATTAACCAGATGCTTGAGTCATCAGCAGGCGTGCCAGTGAGGAATGTAGCTGTAGACCGAGGGGCTCTGAAGGACGACAGGAATACGAACGCCGAGGAGCTTTACAAAGAAGCGGAAAAACTGGACAAAGAGCTGAAAAGTGGGTTCAAGGTCGAGGAAGATGACGAAGATTACGTCGCAGTGAACAAGCCTCAGCCGAAGAAAGAAGAGGCCAGCTCCAAAGATGCTTACAAGGGGCCGTCCGTAGTGTCTTACGAACTTGAAGGACGAAAGGCCAGCAGGTTGTCGATCCCAGCATACAGATGCCTCGGTGCAGGTTATGTGACGGTAATCATCACAGTTAACCCGCAGGGAAGCGTCATCAGCGCTAAAATTCAGGAAGATGTGTCTTCCGATGATAAATGCCTTCGGGATTTTGCCATAAGAGCCGCCAAGCTTTCAAGGTTCTCAGCTTCGACTTCCGCCCCTGCCAGACAGGTTGGGAATATTGTTTACATGTTCATAGCCCAGTGAGAAATGAGTAAGAAGACCATAATCGCATTGATATCGATTGCCGTGGTGATAATTGCGGCTATCGCAGTAGCAATCAACTTTCTCTACAAAGAGAGAGAGGTTATCGAAGTCACTGATTTTCAGGCAAGCCATCCGCTGATTACCTGCGTGCCTTCAGATGCGGCAATAGTCTTTTGCGTCAAGGACTTCAAGAGGGCTGCGGAATACGCTTGCGATTCCACAGCAGCCTTCAGCCAGCTGTTCTCGGGGTTCTTCGACAAACTGCTTGCGGACCGCTACCCTAGCCTGGAAAAATCAGATGCAGTTATTTCCATTCATTATAGCAAGGACATGCCTCCGCTCTTGGTCATTGATGCCAGCAAAGCGATGGCAGACTCAGCAAACGTTGACATAAGCAGGCTATTAGGTAATGCCGACACGCTTCACCTCGCCCACAAAACGAAGGACGGCAAGATAATGATTTCGCCTTCCGAGACCATAGTGAATTCATCTATCAGGCATCAGTCCTCAGGGCACTCCATCCTTGAATCAGATGGATTCAGGGACATAGCTTCTACTGCCGCAGGCGAAGACATCATATTCATTTCTAACGCATATTCAGATAAAATCATCGATGCTTTCTTTTCTCGGAAGCATCATGGTAAGGCTTCCTTCATAAAAGAGATTTCAAAATGGTCTGCGTTCACGATAGATTCGCACTCTGAGAAAGGCATTGAGGCGCACGGAGCCATAATTTACAGCTCAGACCCCTCGTGGTACATGAACGTGCTGCAACACTGCAGCGGCATTGCTCCTACAGTGGCGAAAGTGCTCCCTTCCAACGCCGATTACGCCCTTTCTCTGCCTATAAGCAGCATAATCTCGTATTCAAAAGCTTATAGAAGCTATCTCGACTCTCAGGCGAAGCTGGACAAATTCGAGTCAGTACTGAAAGAACAGGAAGAGGAATATGACGTAGATGCCGAAGAATGGGCTAAGCAATTGAATATTAACGAAGTTGCTATCGCAGGAATGCACATCGAGGACCGGCTCTGCCAGTTTCTGCTCATCCGCCCAGGCAAAGAAATGAAAATGAGGAAAGGGATAAACAATTATGCAGCTCCGGGCTTTGCGCAAGCCCTCTTCGGAAGCATATTCAAAGCCGATGACGAAAGTTCCTGCATCTTGAAAGACGGCTGGATGATAATTGGGGACAGCACGGCGCTGAAAGAGTATTCCAAACCTGATTTCATGAATGAGAGTCTCGCAGGCTTCCTGGACGACTGCGGCTTTAAGTCCAGAGTGCCACAGAAGAACTGCGCATTCTTTTCATACTATTCAATGGGAGAGGATCCTGCCCTGCTCGACGCAACTTTTTCGAAGCCGATGGCGATGGCTTTCAGGAATATATTGAAGGGAACCACTTATGCTCCTTTGTTCCTCAGCGGGGTATTCCAGGATGGCGTGGTTCGCCTGAATCTCAACGTAGATCGAATCGTCGTGACAAAGAGCAAGGCTCCTTCCATAGATAGAGACACGGTCGTCATTGTGCCTTCCGGGCCGTTCACCGTAAAGAATAGCGCCACGGGCAAAGAAAATAAACTTTATCAAAACAGTCATAAGTCAATATGCTTGCAGGACGAGAACGGAAAGGACCTCTGGGGCATTCCGTTCAAAGAGGATATCTGCGGATATGCGGAGACTATCGACTACTACAATAATGGCAAGCTGCAATTTCTATTTGCCGCAGGCTCAAAGCTTTACCTGCTCGACAGGCTGGGTCGTTTCGTAAGCGGTTTCCCAATAGGCCTGGGCAAGGAAATTGCATTAGGGCCTAAGATTTACGACTTCACGGGGGCTCATGGCTACAGGGCCATGGTGCTATTCAAAGATAATACAGTCGGATTCTTCAACCTTCATGGAGAAAAAGTTGACGGATGGAAAGGCATCAAGGTAAGCGAGACTATAAAGCAGCTTCCTGAGCTGGAAAAAGCAGGAAAGGAAAACTACTGGATAGTCAGGACTTCCAGGCAGACTCTCGTCTTTCCGTTCATGGGAGGGGAAAGCCTTGTCAATAATGAGGGAGAGAAGATGATAAGACCCGACAGCAAGGTAGAGTTCGACGGGAAAGGCTCATTCGTGGCTACTTGCTACGATGGCAAAGAAAGAAATTTTAAAATTAAGAAATAGAATATGGGAGAATTTCAGTTCAAATCCGTTAACAAACTTTTGGAGAACAGTTTCAGAGAGAACTGGGAAAGAATGGCGCTGTCCAACTACCAAGGCACTACGCTGTGTTACAGAGACGTGGCAAGGCGCATAGAAAAACTTCACATAGCGTTCGAGAAATGCTTCTTGCACAAAGGTGACAAGGTAGCCATCTGCGCGAAGAACCAGATTAACTGGGCAGTCAGCTTCCTGGCAACCATTACTTACGGAGCTGTGGCCGTGCCTATCCTCGCCGATTTCAAGGCAAGCAACATACATTACCTGGTAAACCATTCCGAGGCCAGAGTGCTGTTCGTGGATGATTTCATCTGGGAAAACCTTCTCCCCGACGAAATGCCTGGGGTCTTCGCCATCGTGAGAATCAACACTTTCCAGGTGCTCTACGCCAAGGTGCCTCGCATAATGGAAGCCCGCGAGCATATGAATGAATATTTCGGGCAGAGGCACCCTAACGCATTCCTTCCGGAAGACTTGCACTATTATCAGGACTCGCCAAACGAGCTGGCGATGATAAATTACACGTCCGGGACTTCCGGATTCTCAAAAGGCGTCATGGTGCCATACAGGGCGCTATTCTCGAATATTCAATTCGCCCACGAGGATGCCCTGCCTTCGCTGAACAACAAGACCAACGTCGTCTCTATGCTGCCTCTGGCTCACATGTACGGAATGATGTTCGAGTTCTTCTTCGAGATGTCAATCGGGGCGCACGTGCATTTCCTCACCAGAATCCCTAGCCCGAAAATCATCTTGCAAGCTCTGGGTGAGGTCAAGCCGGACATAATCATCGCAGTGCCCCTGATCATCGAAAAAGTCTACAAGTCCAATTTGCAGAAAGTAGTAGAAAGGGGCACGATGAAGACTCTCCTGAAAATGCCCGTCATAGATAAGGTAATCCAGAAGAAGATAAACTCCTCGCTCAGAGAAGCATTCGGTGGCAACTTCGAGGAGGTGATCCTAGGCGGAGCCGCATTCAATAAAGACATAGAGAAATTCTTCTACAACATCGGATTCCCGTACACCGTTGGTTATGGCATGACTGAATGCGCCCCTATAATAGCATACGCCCATTACGACAAGAAGAAGTTGTATTCTTGCGGCAGGGCGGCAATGAACATGCAGATCAGGATTGACTCCTCCGATCCAGAGAACATAGATGGGGAAATCCAATGCAAGGGGCCGAATGTCACCCTAGGATATTACAAGAATCCTGAGGCCACGAAAAACCTCTTCACCGAAGACGGATGGATGAGGACAGGCGACATGGGCGTAATCGACAAGGATGGGTATCTGTTCATCAGAGGCCGCTCCAAGTGCATGATCCTTGGGCCTAACGGACAGAACATCTATCCAGAGGAGCTGGAGAGCGTGATAAACAGCGTCGCCTACGTAGTGGATTCTCTAGTCATCGAGGACAATGGCGGCCTCACCGCCCTCATCTACCCTGACTACCACAGAGCCGAGCTTAACGGGCTCAACCGAGAGGACCTGGAGAAAGTTCTTTCCGGCCTGCTCCCGCAGATCAACACAGAACTTCCTAGCTATGCTCAGATAAGGAAGATGGAATTCATGCCTGAAGACTTCGAAAGGACTCCTAAGAGCAGCATAAAGAGATACCTTTATCAGAGGAACAAATAATGGAGAAATTCGACGAGAGATACATGGAGATGGCCTGCGTCTGGGCGAAGAATTCTTATTGCAAGCGTCGTCAGGTTGGAGCACTTCTGGTCAAGGACAGGATGATCATCTCCGATGGCTACAATGGCACCCCTTCCGGTTTCGAGAACGTCTGCGAAGATGAGAATGGGGTAACGAAGCCTTATGTGCTGCATGCTGAGGCAAACGCTATCACGAAAGTTGCCAAGTCGGGCAACAGCAGCCTCGGGGCTACTTTGTACGTCACCGCATCTCCTTGCATCGAGTGCTCGAAGCTAATCATCCAGGCTGGCATTAAAAGGGTGGTTTACAGAGACGAATACAGGCTTACTGATGGGATAGACTTGCTGAAAAGGGCAGGCATTGAAGTAGAAAAAATTGACTGATGAAGCATATTTCTTCAATAATAATCGCTTTTCTGGGCATAATCGTGGGGATTCTTCTGGCCATGACAGTGTACACGATGGCTTTCAAGAAACGCATCTACAATGTCCAGAATAAGAATTGGTCGAAAATCGATCTGGTTCTGGATCAGCTCGACAAGAATTACGTAGACACTATAAATCACGGGAATGTCACCGACGCGGCAATAGAGGCTGCATTGGCAGAGCTGGATCCTCATTCCGTGTATATGCCTCCGGTTCAGCTGGAAAAAGCAGAAAGCGACCTAGCGGCCAATTTCGACGGCATCGGCATCCAGTTCAACGTACCGAATGACACTGCGATAGTGCTCGAAGTCATTGCCGGCGGCCCTTCCGAAAAAGTCGGGTTGCAGCCTGGTGACAGGATATTAAAGGTAGACAGCCTGAATATTGCCGGCGTTCACTATCCTCAGGATAGCATGGTGCGACATATTAAGGGGCCATCTGGTTCAAAAGTGAATATATTGATAGGTCGCAATGGCGAGCAAATCCCTTTTGAAATTACCAGAGGCAAGATTCCGCTCCACAGCGTAGATGCAGCCTTCATGATAAATGACGAACTGGGCTACATCAGGCTCACTAAATTCTCCAGGACAACATTCGAAGAGTGCCAGGCTTCTGCGCAGGAACTTCTGTCTCTGGGCATGAAGAAGCTCATTTTCGACGTGCGCCAAAACGTCGGGGGCTATTTCGACCAGGCGATAAGACTTTCGAATATGTTCCTGGACAAGGACGACGAGATAGTCTATATGCAGGGACTGCATAGAAAGAAAGAAGACTTCAAGGCCGATGGGAACGGACTACTCAAAGACGTGAAGCTGACAGTCCTCATCGATGAGAACACAGCATCCTCTAGCGAGATATTCGCCGGTGCAATGCAAGACAACGACAGGGGGACTATCGTTGGGCGCCGTTCTTTCGGCAAGGGTCTCGTTCAGGAACCGATATATTTCAGCGACGGCTCCGGCATCAGGCTCACCGTGGCAAGATATTACACTCCATCTGGCAGGTGCATTCAGAAGCCATATTCAGATGACTATCAGCTGGAAATCTATAAGAGGTATTCAGAGGGAGAGATGCTAGTGGCAGACAGCATCAAGGTTGACACTTCGGACATTCACAAGACCGTCGGCGGAAGGACGGTCTACGGCGGTGGCGGCATAGTGCCAGACGTTTTCGTACCTCTGGACACTACAAGAGCCAGCGATTTCTTCATCGCATGCAACAAGAAAACCACGCAGATGAGGTTCGCCTCAGCAATGTTCGATAAATATAAGAACACCCTCTCCAGCATCGGCGATTTCAATGTTCTGGAGAAAGAACTGGATAAAATGAACATTCCGTCCGCCTTCAGGCAGTATGCCGCCGCAAAAGATGGAATCACAGCTTCGCAGAAGGAATGGGAAGAGACTCAGTCATACCTTATTCCTCAGCTGAGGGCGTTGATCGGAAGGTATTCTAAACTGGGAGATAACGCCTTCTACAAGCTGTACATGAGCGTGGACAACACTCTGCAGAAAGCAATAACTCTTGATAAGAAAAGCTGATTATTGAATCGGGCTGACGTAATCTTTCACGTCCTGTGCACTCACAGGATTGCCGCCAAGTATCATCAGCCGCTCCACGACATTGCGCAGCTCTCTGATGTTCCCTGTCCAGCTCATTCCCTGAAGCATCTTGATTGCCTCATCAGAGAATTTGCGCACAGGCATTCCTGATTCAGTGCTTATCTGCTGCACGAAATAATCCACGAGCTGCGGGATGTCATCCTTCCTCTCGTCGAGCGAAGGCACCTGGATTACTATCACGCTAAGCCTGTGATAGAGATCTTCCCTGAAATTGCCTTTCTCTATTTCTTTCTTGAGGTCTTTGTTCGTAGCGGCAATTACTCGCACATCCACCGCTATGTCTTTATCTGAGCCAACGCGAGAGAGTTTGTGTTCCTGAAGCACGCGCAGCACTTTCGCCTGCGCAGCCAAGCTCATGTCCCCGATTTCATCCAGGAACAGCGTTCCGCCATCAGCCTGCTCGAATTTGCCTTTGTGCTGCTTGATTGCAGAAGTAAAGGCTCCCTTTTCATGGCCGAAAAGCTCACTCTCAATAAGTTCTGAAGGAATAGCTGCGCAGTTAAGCTCTATGTAAGGCATGGCGCTGCGAGAACTCTGCTCGTGCAGGCTTCTGGCTACTAATTCCTTACCGGTTCCGTTTGCGCCCATGATCAGCACCCTGGCATCCGTAGGCGCCACCTTGGCGATAATGTCACGAATATGCTGCATAGCTTCCGAATCCCCCACCATCTGCTGGCCATAGACCTTCTTCTTGAGGGTCCTGTTCTCGTTGATGATAGTCGTCCGCTCAGAAGCATTCTTGATAGTAATAAGGATTCTATTCAGGTCAAGCGGCTTCTGGATGAAATCGAACGCCCCTTTCTTGATGCATTCCACCGCAGTGTCGATGTCTCCGTGGCCGGAGATCATCACGATCGCCGAATCAATCCCGTCTGCGACAAGTTTGTCCAGCACCTCCGTTCCATCCATTCCAGGCATCTTGATGTCACAGAAGATGACATCGTATTTTTCTTTATCTACCATGGCCAAGGCAGTCGGCCCGTCTTCTGCCAGGTCAACATCATAGCCCTCATCGGTCAGAATCTCCTTAAGAGAGTTCCTGATCGCTCTTTCATCGTCTACAATTAGTATTTTCATTTCACCTCCAAGCAACTGCAAAAAACACGCAAATTTACCTTAAATTTCTTAATTTTGCTGCGTTATGCAGATACCAGACATTATCGTGGCCATAGATGGCTTTTCTTCAACCGGCAAGAGCACTTTTGCCAGGCTCATAGCTAAGGAATATTCTTTACTATACCTCGATTCCGGGGCACTTTATAGGGCTGTCACCTTACATGCCATGGAGAATGGGATGATTGATGGGAATGGAGACATCGACGAAAAGAAGCTTCATGAGTCTCTTGGGAGAGAGAAAATCAGCTTCGGCCCGGAGGGAACCTACATCGGAGACCGCTGCGTGGAGAAGGAGATTCGCACGATGGGTGTTTCCAGTCACGTGAGTCCTGTCTCGGCGATTCCTTTCGTCCGTGAATATGTCGACAGCCTTCTGCATGAGTTTGGCCGCCGGAGGCGTGTGGTAATGGATGGCAGAGACATTGGCACGACTGTGTTCCCAAATGCAGAAGTCAAGATATTCATGACTGCGACTTCCGAGGTGAGGGCGCGGCGGCGCTTTGACGAAATGGTCGGAAAGGGACAGAATCCGAAGATGGAGGATGTGATAAAGAATATAGAGGAGCGAGATTATATTGACTCGCATAGAGAGGCTTCTCCTCTATCCAAAGCCGCAGATGCCTTCGTGCTGGACAATTCCGACATGACCCTCCATGAAGAAACTGTCTGGTTCCGCGGTCTTCTGCAAGGCAAATTCGGAATACTGGAATAATTTCTTAGGCGTTCTCAGAGATAAGCATGCAACTTTCGGTTGAGATAGAGAAGCATTCAGGGTTCTGCGGCGGGGTGATAAACGCCATCGGGAAAGCTGAAAAGTTCCTTTCTGGCGGGCACAAATTGTACTCGCTGGGATCTATAGTGCATAATGAGGCAGAGCTGGAGAGGCTGCATAGGAAAGGGCTGGAGACCATCTCTGATGAAGAACAGCTTTCTGCGGATGACGAGACGGTGCTCATAAGGGCGCATGGGGAGCCTCCAGAGACATATGCAAAGCTTAAGAGCCTGGGGGTCAATGTAATAGACTGCACCTGTCCTGTGGTGCTCCGGCTCCAGCGCAGCATCAAGGAAACATATTCAAAGATTCATCCCATAGGGGGCCAGATCGTGATTTTTGGCAAAATCGGCCATGCTGAAGTGCTAGGGCTGGTCGGGCAGGTCGGAAGCGACGCATCGGTCATAGAAAACATGAATATGCTTTTGAAGGCTTTGGAAAGCGGAGCCTTGGATCTCAAGCGGCCAATCGCCATTTTCTCACAGACGACAAAGAGTCCCGATGAATATAAGGATATCTGCTCTGTCCTTAAAAGCAAAATTGAGGAAGTCACAGGACAAGACCCAATCCAGGACGGGGCACTTGAAATCCATGAGACGATTTGCTCTCAGGTGGCATCCAGGCACGAAGAACTCGCTGAGTTTGCCGCATCTCACGACGTAATCATATTCGTTTCAGGCGCGTCCAGCTCCAATGGCAAGGTTCTTTTCAACCTTTGCCAATCTCGCAACGCTCGCTCGCATCACATTTCCAGCCCTGCCGAGATTCTGCCTGAGTGGTTCCGCGACGGTGACCACGTCGGCATCTGCGGAGCCACTTCCACCCCACGCTGGCTCCTAGAAGAAACATCCAAAGCAATCGGCTCGCTCTAAGGCAAACTTAAAAAAATTTTGAATAGAAATCGCATTTATGTAAATTTGCAGCCGAAATGTCTGCAATTCAACATTTTCGAATATTTATTTACTGATATATCTATGGCAACAACAGCAGATTTTAAGAACGGCCTATATCTCAGCTACAATGGAAAACCATGCATGATAGTATGGTTCCAGCATGTGAAACCTGGAAAAGGCCCAGCATTCGTAAAGACGAAACTCCGTAATCTAGAAAACGGAAGAATCCTCGAGAACACATTCACGGCAGGAGCGAAGATAGACACTATCGATGTCGAGAGACGTCCTTACCAGTTCCTCTATGCCGACGAGGACGGTTACAATTTCATGCACGAAGAGACCTACGAACAAATTCATCTCCCGAAAGATGCGGTTGAGAACGCAGACCTCATGAAAGAGGGACAGCACGTTGAAATGATGTTCGTCGTAGAGCCAGAGGAGAAATGCCTCACATGCGAGCTTCCTACATACGTTACATTGGAAGTGACTTATACCGAGCCAGCAGTGAAAGGCAACACCGCCTCAACATCGGCTCTTAAGGAGTGCACCCTGGAGACTGGAGCCAAAATCATGGTTCCGCTCTTCATCAACCAAGGCGACAAGATCACCGTCAACACCACTGACCGCTCTTACGGACAGAGAGTGTAGACACTCCGCCCATGAATAAGGGCACCGATAATAATGAAGGCTGGCCTTTCGAGGTCAGCCTTCATCGTTATAAGTACATTGAACCTTATTTCTTGTTGTGATATTCCTGGAAAGCTTTGATGACGCCCTCATTGGCAGCCTTAAGCTTAGCTTCATCCATCTTTATCACCTTCCTGTCGTAGGTCATGAGGCCATTCACCTCGCCTTCGCAGTCAGTCGTCTGAGTGTAGACAGCGGCAGAGCAGCCCTGGCGAACCAAGGTCTTCAGGATTTCTGCGAAAGCCACATATTCTTTTAAAACCTCATCCCCATTCTTGTACTGCACATAGCCCCAGTTGCGATCAGTCTGCCACAGATGGCCTTCCAGCGGCAGGCCGATTCCGCCATATTCGCCCAGGACGTTAATCATGTTCTTGTCCCACAACCTCATGGCAGGATAAGGATAGTGGTGATTGTCGAGTATGTCTCCGCAGTCTTTCACCCAGTTTCCGCCAGAAGCCATGTTTATTAATCTGGTCGGATCCTGAGCCCTGGTGAAATCAATGGCGGAACGAGTGTCGAACTGACTCCACGCCTCGTTGAAAGGAACCCACACGGCTATGCACTGGAACTTCTTCACCTGATTCATTATCTCGCCCCATTCCTTATAATAATTTGCCTTTGCCTGAGGAGTGGCAGGAAAATCCGTGCCTTCGTCGTAATTGAATATTCCCCACTTGTTCAAATGATTGTCTCCGAAAGAAGGCATATCCTGCCATACAAGCATGCCTAGCTGATCGCAGTAATAGAACCAGCGGGATGGCTCTACCTTAATATGCTTACGGATCATGTTATAGCCGAAGTCTTTTGTCTTCACGATATCATATTTCAGAGCCTCGTCGGTAGGCGCCGTATAAAGCCCGTCCGGCCACCAGCCCTGATCCAGAGGTCCGTACATGAAGATTGGCTGGCCATTGAGGCCAAGCAGTTTAGTATTGCCATTTTTATTGTACACGGAAACTTCTCTCAGAGACGTATAGCCTTTGACTGCGTCCAGGACTTTGCCTCCGCGAAGAACCTGAATCTTAAGGCCATACAGATACGGAGAATCTGGAGACCATAGTTTTGCGTCCGGAATAGTCAGAGACACGGTATTCCCAGGAAGCCCCTGAGCCTCAGTCACTACCTTGGCGTACGGATCGGTCTCCGTTGAGAAACCAATCCCGCCGTCAACCACTGACACCTTGACGATGTCACCCTCATGCGCCCCACAGACGGAGACGTTAAGGTCCAAAGTGCCGTCGTGAATATTAGAAACCGCATAATAGTCGGTGATATGAGTTTTAGCGACTGGTTCCAGCCATACGCTCTGCCATATTCCGGAAACTGCGGTATACCATATTCCTGAAGGTTTCAGCACCTGCTTTCCACGAGGCTGGAAATCATTGTCGGTCGCATCCAGCACCTTCAGCACCAATGTATTAGCCCCACTCTTGAGGTAAGGGGTCACATCGAAAGCGAAATGAGTATAACCGCCGGTATGAGTACCGACCTGGACACCGTTAACCATTACGTCTGCCCTCCAGTCCACTGCCTCAAAACGCAGCACTATCTCCTTTCCCTTCCATGAAGAAGGTACAGTGAAAGTCGTCTTGTACCAGATGGCGTCGTTAGGCGTAACAGTCTTCCCTACTCCGGAGAGAGATGATTCTACGGCAAAAGGAACGAGAATCTTGCCTTGAAACTCATCTGGCTGCTGGGTGGATTTGGATATGACAGAATATTCCCACAACCCGTTCAGCGACTTCCAGTCGGAACGTACCATCTGTGGGCGAGGATATTCAGGATGAGCATTGGCAGGGGAAACTTCTTCTGCCCATTTCGTCTTGATTTTGTCTCCTGAAGGGGCCCATTGCTGAGCCGAAGCCATGCTTGAAATTGCAAGGATAGAGGCAATGGCCGTAAAGAGTTTGATTTTCATAATGCTGTAAATTTGGTGTTTAGTTCTTTCGATCTTGATGAATGCAAATATACCATAAATGTTTAAATTTGTAATTGATAAAACCACATTCTAATATGTACGATTCAGAAAAAGGGCTTTGGATAGCCCATTGCCAAGAAGGGCCGCTTTCCATCGTCGGCAAGATGGCCAACAGACACGGACTAATTGCAGGTGCTACTGGCACTGGCAAGACAGTGACGCTTCAAGTCATGGCAGAGACATTCTCTCAGGCAGGCGTGCCTTGCTTCATGGCCGACATGAAAGGCGACCTCTCTGGAATATCACAGAGTGGAGCCATGAATGGTTTCATCCAAAAACGAATGGCGGAATTCGGCATCACCGATCCTAAATTCGGCGGGTGTCCTGTCAGGTTCTTCGATGTCTTCGGCGAGCAAGGGCACCCGATGAGGTGCACGGTCTCTGAAATGGGCCCTCAGCTACTTTCCCGCATCCTCGGGCTGAATGAGACCCAGGAAGGCGTCCTGAACGTGGTCTTCAGAGTGGCAGACGAGCTGGGACTTCTAATCATTGACATTAAAGACCTGCGCTCGATGCTGAACTACGTTTCTGAACATGCAAAGGAATATACATCCACATATGGGAATATAGCACCCGCATCAGTAGGAGCCATTCAAAGGTCTTTGCTGACTCTCGAGAACGAAGGCGGAGACAAATTCTTCGGGGAACCCTCGTTCGACATTAAGGATCTTCTCCAGACTACCGCTAACGGGAAAGGCATAATGAATGTCCTTGCCGCAGACAAACTTATGATGAAGCCAAAGCTCTATTCTACTTTCCTGCTCTGGCTGCTTTCAGAACTCTACGCCACTATGCCGGAAGTCGGCGATCTGGATATGCCGAAACTGGTATTCTTCTTTGATGAGGCTCACACCTTATTTGCGGACACCTCCAAGGCCCTCGTAGACAAGATAGAACAGGTAGTTAGACTCATAAGAAGCAAGGGCGTGGGCGTGTACTTCGTTACTCAAAGCCCTACCGATATTCCTGAAACCATCCTAGGGCAGCTGGGCAACAGGGTACAGCATGCCCTACGAGCCTTCACGCCAAAAGATCAGAAAGCCGTGCAGGTAGCCGCCGAGACCTTCAGAGCCAACCCTGCATTCGACACGTCCCAGGCCATCACCAACCTGGGAACTGGAGAGGCCCTGGTTTCATTCCTGGACGAGAAAGGCGCTCCCGGAATAGTTCAGAAAGCGAGAATTCTGTTCCCACTGAGCCAGATAGGGGCCATTACGCCTGCTCAGAGAGATCAGATAATCAAGTCATCAAACATTTACGGGAAATATGATACGCCTGTAGATAACATCTCTGCTTATGAGCAGCTTCTAAAAATGGCAGAGGAAGAAAAACAACAAGACGAGGCACAAGAAGCCGTTGAGGAAAATCAGCCAGGCGATAAGTCTGCCGGCAGGCCAAAGGCCAGCATCTGGGGGAAAGTTGGCAAGGCAATCTTCACTGCCGTCACAGCCACAGTCGCGACCAGCGTGGGCAATGCCGTATCCAATAAGGTCACCGGGAAGAAAGGCAGCAAGACTTCTGTCAAGACTCAGGCCGGAAGAGTTGCCAAGAACGCAACTTCTGCAGCCACCAGGACCATCACGCGCGAGCTAACCCGTTCCATACTAGGGAACCTGATAAAATAGGAAGAGATCGCTCATGGCAGATGCGGTCGAGCGGCACATTATTAAGTCGCTCAAGATGACCTCCGGAGGATGTTATTTTACGAAGAAAGAGAAGTGGACGCGGCCGTACCGCTTCTCTTTCTTAAAATAAGGATGACTGGTAAAAGAATGCTCATCCCCATGCTCCAGGACGAAATAATTGCCGTCATAAAGGATATTTCTCTCGAAAATTTTGTCTGGCAGCGTTTCCAAACCCTCCATCGCATACGGCGGATCAGCAAAAATAATATCGAACTTTTCGTGGCAGACTGTCAGGAAATCGAAAACATTATCCCTCACCATGACGACATTGTCCAAGCCGAGCTTGGCTGCCTCGGTCTTAATGAAAGTTGCGTTCTCACGGGCCATTTCAACAGAATACACCTTACCGGCGCCCCTTGAAGCAAACTCGAAAGCAACGGCGCCAGTGCCACCGAAAAGATCCAGCACTGTCATCCCCTCAAAGTCATATTCATTATCCAGCACGTTGAAAAGTCCTTCGCGCGCAAAATCTGTGGTTGGACGAGCATTATACCCAGCCGGTGGGCAAATCTGCCGTCCCTTCAGCCTTCCTCCTATGATTCTCATAGCTGCTCCACGGAATTAAAATAACGATAAAGCGACATTTTCTCATCTTCGCTGAGAGGCGTCCTGAAACAAATTCTAGTGACTTCCGGATTGAATTGCAGTTTTTTTAGAGCCAGGAATATGAAATATTCGGCACACGTGAAATCATCCGCTTTGAATATGTTGGCAAGCAGCAAATTGTTTCCTTGGGCGATGCCAAGATGAAGATAGCCGTAAGCGTAAGAGGCCACAACCTTGTTATATTCAGGAAGTTTCCTCAAATCCTTCAAGATGAAATACAGCTCTGGAAGCACTCGCCCCTGGTCCTCATCGTCATAACCAGGGACGCTTCTAGTCATGGCATTATCGACAGAAAGAGAATACACCAGCACAGCTGCATATTCGCTAATGCTGATGTATTCTACTTTATCCTCTTTACTTAACTCGACCGTCTCGGAGAGTATCTCTCTGGCAGCAGACGGTTCAAAGAAAGCAGCAGGCACTAAAGCCGCTTTTGGAGTCAGAAGAGAAAACACTTCTACTCCCAGTTACCTGCATTATTGTTAGGCGCAGTGGTGCTGCCCACCTGCAAGCCCTCATACCTGCCCTGATCACGACGATCAGCGTCAAGATTGATTCTCAGCTGGTTATCCATGCCCCTTAAAAGAGACTTGTAAGGGAGCTTGGCCTCGAACAAAGGAACGTCCACGCCAGACACTTTCTTAACGACGGCATCCATCTCAATCTTTTGATCCTCGCAGAATGGAACCTCATCGATAGCATTGATGTTGAAATCGCTTCTGCTATGGAACAGGGTGTCTTTCACCGCCAGCTTGTTCTCTACAGAAAAAACCAGATTCTTATCGCCTTGCTTGTAAAGGTCATAAAGCCCCTCTGGAGTAATGTTCTTATGCTGTTTCTTGACAGCTTCGGTGTGTGCGACGGCGGCAGAATCATCATTTGAGCCGATCTGCATGAGCACGGTCATCTGGCCGTTGTTGTAGAATTGCTTTAGAGTATCGAAAGAAGCCGTGAACTTGCCGTTGACGCTCTTGTAAGCAACCTGAAGATCACGGATGTCTTTCAGTCTCTGAATCGCAACTTTTTCTCTTTGCGCCTTCTCCCTATCGAAGCGGACAGGCTCCATGACGCTGGAATAAATAGTCCATATCAAGCCTACGGCGCATAGCGCAAGAACGATGCAAAGAATCGTGTTCAGTACCTTGTTCATTATCCTAAAATTTTATGATTTGCAATTAAAAGCATATTGACATACCTGCCAATGCAGGACAAAGTTATGAAATTGATTTATGAAATGCAATATAATTTGTAAATTTGCTCATCAATGAAAAGAACAGAAGAATTAGAAAAAATCATCAGTGCTTCATCAGTGATAACGGTGACTGCGCACACACATCCGGACGGCGATGCCATTGGGAGCGGGTGCGCCATGTTACGTTATCTGCGACTCATAAAAGGCAAGAAAGCGGCGCTTATAGTTCCCACAGCCATACCGGCATCTCTCTCTTTCATCGCAGAGGATGGAGATGCTATTTTTCCCTTCTCGGATGCCTCGCAGGAATGCCAGGAATGGATAGCCGCAAGCGACCTCGTAATCTGCCAAGATTGCAATTCATTCAGCAGAGTAACTGGAGCCGAGCATTATCTGAGAACTTCGAACGCTAAAAAGATTCTGATAGATCATCACCTGAATCCAGACATAGAGTCTTTCGATTTTGTCATCTCCAAAATCGACATTTCCTCAACTAGCGAACTGCTCTATTGGACCCTCAAGGAGATGAGCGATGTGGAAGGAGACTTGAAAAAGCTACCGCAGAGCTGCCTGGATGCGCTTATGACGGGAATGACTACCGACACTAACAATTTCGCGAACTCAGTCTTCCCAAGCACATTGACGATGGCATCCGAGCTTCTTGCCGCAGGAGTTGACAGGGACAAGATCCTTAACTGCATCTATAACAATTACAGAGAAAACAGGCTGCGCCTGATGGGGTTCATGCTCCATGACAAAATGACCATAATGGCCAATGGGGTTTCCTACATGATACTGGATAAATCCACTCAGGAGCGGTATGGCTTCGAGGATGGGGAATCTGAAGGATTCGTGAACATGCCGCTGGCGCTCGCCAAAGTCAACGTAAGCATGTTCTTAACAGAGGAAGACACTAAATTCAGGGTCTCCATACGCTCTAAACGGGGATTTTCCGCCAATTCCTTCGCAATGAAATATTTCAATGGCGGAGGGCATGAGCAGGCTGCCGGAGGGAGCCTTTATTTCGGGAAAGACATTTCTTCCCCCGAAGAGGCAGAATCCTATATTATTAAATCCTCAAAAGAATATTTTGCCGAATGAAATATTTTCATAACATGATATTCTGCATTGCCACTATCTTCTTTTTCGCATCTTGCGGGAAAGAGGATACTGCCAAGAATCAGCAGGAATCATATATTTCTACGATAGCTTCTTCCTTTCAGCAAAAAGACTCTACAGTGATGGTTCGGCATTCCAAGGGATCGACTATCGTGACAATCACGCATGGCACCGGAGAAGAGCTCTCCTCCGGCGGCACAGTATCCTTCTTCTATGCCGGATATTACCTTACTTCAGGATCCATCAGCAATAGCAATCTGTTCGCCACTAACAGCAGGGAAATTGCCGAGACTGCAGGGTGGAATTTATCCGACACGACAGTCTTCAGGGCCGACACTTTGAATATCTCCGATGCCGAGCTGGTAAAAGGGCTGAAAAATGGAATCATCGGCGTCAAGAGCGGCGAGGAATGCCTGATAATGTTTAACCAAGACTACGGCTTCGGCAAAAAAATAATAGGAAATATTCCAGAAAATTCCGCTCTGGCTTACCATTTGTGGATTGAGAGCGTTGCCAATTAATAAATGACAGTAATGAAAAATTTCTTGAACGAATTTTACGCTTTTGCGGCCATCCCTGCGATGCTTCTTGTCAGTGGATGCGCAGACAACAAAGATAAGACAAGCGATGAAATAAATAAGGAATACATAGAAGCTTGGATGAAAGTCAAACACCCCGGCATAACGCCGACAGGCAAGGGAATCTATATCCTTGACGACAAAGAAGGGACAGGCGAAGCATTGGGCGACGAGGACTATTTCGCCATGATTGAATATACCGTGGCAGGCATGGACGGGACGATTTCCGCGACCACCTATCCGAAAATAGCTCAGCAGATCGGGACTTATGACAAATCGTACTATTACGGGCCCCACGCTTATCTGCGAGATGCTTACACGACGCCTGTCGGAGTGCTGGAAATACTCAGCGGCATGAAGGTAGGAGGGGTTAGGACTGCGCTCGTCCCAAGCTGGCTTAACGTTACCGAAGGCTATTCCGGCAGCAGCAAAGCTTCTAACGCCATCTACACGATTACCTTGGCGGATAAGACAGATGACATCCGTCAGTGGGAGATAGACACGCTCGAAAGATATGCTCAGAAATGCATGAGCGATGTGGATTCATCATTCACGGGGTATTATTATTTACAACTTAAAGCACCGTCCGACACTAACACCCTCCCTAGAGACACATCATTCTACATCAATTACACCGGGAAGCTTCTGAATGGCCTCGTCTTCGACACCACTGTTGAAGACACCGCCAAATTCTATGGAATATATTCTTCATCTAAGACATACGCCCCTGTCAAAATCCAACTGAACGAGAACTACAATGAAATCACGCTTGAGAGTTCCTCTTCATCATCGAGTTCCGGCAGCACTTCAGTGGTGACTGGCTTCGCATACTGCCTCTCACAGCTGAAGCGTTATGAGAAGGGCGTCTGCGCGTTCATGTCTCAATACGGTTATAAATATAATGGCAACGGGAACGCTATTCCTAGCTATGCGCCGCTCGTTTTCGAGATAGAAATGGTGGATGAACCTGAATAGTAGCGGGTTTTCCGTTTAAAGATCTTTTCCTTAAATTTGTCTTGCCGTGCCGCCAACGCACGGACTAGTAAATGGTAATTATATGGGTATCATAATAAATGTTGGACGACAGTTCGGCAGTGGCGGGCTGGGCGTCGCGAACGAGATAGGCAAGAAGCTTCACGTCAAAGCATACGATAAGGAACTGATCTCAAAAGCCGCAGAAGAAAGTGGCTTCAGCAAAGAACTGTTCATGAAAACCGACGAAAAGCGCAACCTCTTCAATCTTTCCTCATATTTTGTTACCGGACGATTCGGAGCTGTTCATAACCACATAGGGGATAATGACTTATTTAAGATTCAGAGTGACGTGATACGCAAAATCGCCGAAGAAGGATCAGCTATTTTCGTAGGCAGATGCTCGAACTACATATTAAGAGACATGAAATGCCTTGACGTATTCGTGACGGCGCCCATGGAAGATAGGATAAAAAGAGTTGCAGAACGCTCAAATTTATCTCCTGAAGATGCTAAAAGCCTCATAGAAAAGAACGACAGGACAAGGGAGACTTATTACAATTTCTTCACGTTCGGGAACTGGGGCTGTTCTACCGACTATGATTTATGCATCGACTCATCGGCGCTAGGAATAGAGGGAACAGCTGAATTCATCATCGAATTCGGCAAGAAGGCTGGCCTGATTTAGGAATATGATAGAGAAGAAAGCCAGAATAATTCTTGCGTCAGTCATTGCCTTGCTGGTAATCCTGTTCATAATCACCACGGCGGCAGCTAAAAAGAACAAGGTTTCAGAAGAAGATCTTCCAGAATACATAGCCGACCTGAATGCGACTCTCACGAACGAAATGAGCGATTCCCTCGGATTGGATGGCCTGGATAGAAGGGTTCATGAATATATGACCGTCTGGGGTTTGCACGGGGTCTCGATGGCGGTGATGCGCAACGACTCCCTGCTCTTCGCCAAAGGTTACGGAGAAGCTGACCAAGGTGAGCCGATGGTTCCGGGGAAAATAATGAGAGTGGCTTCGGTATCAAAACTAATCACGGCCGCCGGAATAATGGTTATGCAAGAAAAGGGACTGCTTACGCTACAGGATAAGGTGTTCGGTCCCCAAGGCATACTGAACGACTCATCCTTCACTGCAGCCATAAAAGACACGAACTATTATAAAATCACGGTAGAGCATCTCCTACGACACCAGGGCGGCTTTTCAAGACGTGGCGGAGATCCAATGTTCTCTACCAGATGGCTAATGATACAGAATCACTGGACAGAAGTACCGACGCACGAACAACTGATTGTAACCCAGCTGAAGCGCCGACTGAATTTCGTGCCAGGGACATCACAATTCTATTCAAACTTCGGATACCTCGCCCTCTCGATGGTAATCGAGAAACTCTCTGGCCAGACTTACGAAGATTACATTCAAGAGAATGTCCTAAGGCCTGCCGGATGCAGAAATTTCAAAATTGCAGGAAACTATTATGCAGATAAATATCCCGACGAGGTACGTTATTATGTCTACAAAGACGATGAGCCGGCAGAAGAGTTCAATAACAGCGGTCGTAAAGTAGAACGTTGTTACGGAGGAAATGACGTCACTGGACTATCAGGCGCAGGAGCCTGGGCAGCCTCAGCACCTGAGCTGGCACTTTTCGTAGCCTCGATTGATGGAAAGCCTGAGGTTTCGGATATCATAAGCGAGGATAGCGTGAAGCAGATGACCGAATATTTCGACGAGAACACTTACTCGCTCGGATGGAACGACACAAACCCACAGAAAGGCTGGACAAGGACAGGGACTCTTTCTGGCACGAGCGCATATATAAAATATTACCCTGATGGAGAGTGCTGGATATTCATAACTAACACCAGCACTTGGAAAGGGCCTGGACTCGCTCGTTACACCGATGAGTTGTTCGGAAAGCTGAAGACCTCATATTCCTCGAAATTACCAGCCAGGAATCTGTTCTATAAATAAAATCATCGATATACTGCATTCCGGCAGGCTTCGAGCAAGAAAAATATTACCATTAACAAAAAAATCTTTGTAAGGTCTTTCTGTTTTAATATAATATTTCTGTTTGCTTTGGCTAAACTTGCCCTCGTGAAAATTTACTTGGCTATGAAAATCAAAGATTATTGCGAAAGTGAGAGGCCACGAGAAAAAATGTTTTCTAAAGGAGCTGGAGCGATGAGCAACGCCGAGCTGCTGGCAATCCTGATAGGTTCGGGCACAAAAGACGAGAACGTGCTGGAAGTCTCGAATAAATTATTGAAAATCAGCGGCGGCAAGCTCTCGGACATTGCCAGCATGGATCCAGGGCAGATTACGAGCGTGAACGGCATCGGCAAGAATAAATATGCAGCCATAGCCGCTGCGTTCGAGCTGGGGAGAAGATGCACTTTGGAAGAACCGGGGATAGAGAAAAATTCCATCACCAGCGCTGGGATGGTGTACAGAATCATGATTCCGCACATGAAGGGGCTGGACCACGAAGAATGCTGGATATTGCTCCTGAATAGGGCGAACTATGTCATTCACAAAGAGATGATAGGCCTGGGGGGCATCACGTCCACCACCGTGGACACTAAAATAATAATGAAGAAGGCCCTAGACAAGAAAGCTTGCGGGATAATACTGGTGCACAATCACCCTTCTTCTAATCCAAGGCCGGGAAAAATGGATATGGAAGTCACGTCTTCGCTGAAGAAAGCTTCACAGACGTTCGACATATCCCTGATAGACCACGTTATTGTCAGCGATGACAGTTATTACAGCTTCGCCGAGGACAGGGTAATAGAGATCTAGAATTTAAAAATAATTTTCATCTAAAACGTTATAGATATTTAAAAAAATAGTATTTTTGTCCTCGGTGTTTATTATTCAACAAGTAATTCATTATTCAATGAGCAATATTATTCATATTATCGGGAAAAAGTTTTGTTTACCCTTTGTTATTGGAGCGTTGACATTCCTTTCTGCATCTTGCCAAAAAGACTCCTCCGCATTGGAAACAGATTCTGCGGTCAATCTGGAATGTTCTAGCGTACAGATTGTACCTCTCGAAGACGCTCTTGCGACTCTGGAGAATTTCCTAAAAGAAAATGAATCCGGGATGAGTGCCACAAGATCAGGTTCACCTCGAGAATTCGCTTCTGTACATGCTTATTATATACCAGAGAGCTTTGAGACATCTACAAGATCCTTATGTGAAACCAGACAGGATAGCATTCCCGATGCCTATTTAGTCAACTTTGCCAATGACGAGGGCTTTGCTGTCTTAGGGGCAAATTCCGCTGTCGCCGATATAGTGGCTGTGACAGAAAAAGGACAAATCAAGGACGACCTCACAGTGATTCTTGCAGAGGAAGAATTAGTTGATGACGATGACCCCTATGACGTGCAAGTAGACTCTATCGGGGTATACTGTGAAGAAGATGATGATTTCTACTCTTCAGCCGTATCAGCATCATCGGTTGTTTCCACATTGCTTTGTCAGGGAATCGATAGATATTCTACTAACGATGATTTTGGGAGGGAGGATTCCGGCTATGGCGGCTCCGGTGGCTCTGGCCATGGTAGTTCGAACACACATAAATACTCGACAAAATCTCCATTATTGAATATCTCATGGGGACAGCTAGATCCATACAACCGATATTGCAAACGCAAAAATTTGATTCTTCAAAAGAAAAGTGCATATACCGGATGTTCTACTACGGCCATGGCAATGATTGTAGCAAATAACGAATACCCTCAGACCCTCAGAATTAACGGCAACCTGCTGGATTGGGCAGGAATGAAGTCCGATACGACAGCTTTCTTTTTGCTCGAAAAAAATAAAGAAGAAATCGCACTCCTTATGGGAAGCATTTATAACTTCGTGAAGAAAGTCGCTACACGCTCGTTCACTTTAATCACCCCTGAACAAATAAAAAGAAGGATGGAAAAATTTGGATATTCAAACGTCAAGAAATACTGTGGCAATGATTTAACGACAACTATGTTAATGGCGACTAGCAAAATGCTTGCTGACAATAAGCCTGTATTTATCTCTGCAATCCCACCGCGAGTAAAGAAATGGAAATATGGGCATTCTTGGGTAATAGATGGAGCAAAATACTCATCAGCTAGTTCTAACCAATATTTACTGCACTTTAATTTTGGATGGCAAAAGTATTGTAACGGGTATTTCTCCATTACCTGTCTTAATCCGGCAAAAGGAGTAGAGTATGATAACCCGCAATATATTGATTTATCTAATGATTATACATATACCTGGCATTTCAGGCTTATTACGTATGATGTGCCGACTGCGAATTGCTCTGCAAGCATATATTTTTCGTACTAGAAGACGTTTGTTTTCTAAACACTTATTGCATAACGATTAAAATATATTAACACTTTATGAACACGAGGGGAAAATTAATCATTTTATTATGCATGTGTTCCATGATATTTTGCACATGCATGTCTAGTCCGTATAGTTCTCCTATAAAGTTAGAGTATCACTTCAAAGAAATAGATTACCGTGCCCAGGAGATACGCGTGAATTCCAATGTCCCCATATCATACCCCATCTTTGATTGGGCGGAGTCTGATTCGGACAAGGGACCGGAATACTACGAAGACGATAAAATTATTCGTAAAGGAGATTGGTTCAGGATCATTGTGGACAAAACAGACCGGAAGCATCTCGTATTATCAGTTGATGAGAACGATACTGACAAGGACAGGGTGGTGGTAGTTTGTGCCATTTGTTATGCGGAATCGGATACTGTCCGAGTTGTCCAAAAGGCCAAGCCTTAGAGAGCGGAATAGCGAGAACCCCTCTGCAGACTTCTAGCAGAACGTTGCTAACCTGTGATGTTCTGCATATTCGCATGCCGAAAGCGAAGGACAGCATAATGGACCTGTGCAAGGCACCCCGTCATCCATGATTCCAAATCCTTCCACGGACACCTTCCGGACCCATCCGAAGTTGCGCAGGATGAGGTTTTATCGTCGCAACATTCACCCGAGAGGTCATCCGTCTTCATTATGGCCTCACTAGCCATTCAGACTGATATACGCTCATTGGTTGCAGTATTACAAAATAACTGACCCGTCATCCTGACTAAAGTCAGGATCCATATTATAGAAGAGCTAGATCCTGAATCAAGTTCAGGGCGACGGGGTGGGACGTTCTAGGGACTGTTAGTTCCAAGGTAATCACATACATCCTTTAACAGGGCTTGGGACTTGAACCATTTTGGATCCACCTTTGCCTGATAGAGATTTGAAATTTTGATGGTAAGGAAATAATCCCTAATTTCGTGTTTCGGAAATCAATTTTCGAAAAGCTATGAAAGTCATCAATCTTGGGGACTCAAATTCCGTCATCGGTAACATCATCGCCCAAATGAGGGACAGAAACGTCCAGAAAGATAGCCTGAGGTTTCGCTCTAACCTAAAGAAACTTGGCAACATCTTCGCTTATGAGCTAAGCAAGACTCTGGACTACCACCCTAAAGACATAACTACGCCTCTCGCCACTGCAAGAGTGAACATATCGGACTCTAAGATCGTGGCCGCGACCATCCTACGAGCCGGCCTGCCGCTGCACGAGGGGATATTGGAGATTTTCGACAAGGCCGAGAACGCTTTCATCGCGGCATACAGGAAATACGACAAAGGCGATGACTTCCATGTGAACATCGAATATTGCACCTGCCCTTCGCTGGCTGGAAAGGTACTTATTCTCGCTGACACGATGCTGGCCACGGGGGCTTCCCTGGAAGTTTCATACAGAAGACTGCTGGACGATGGCGGAGAACCGGCATACACCCATTTCGTATGCCCCATCTCTAGCATCTACGCAATAGAATATATTCAGAAAAGATTTCCTGACAACACAACGCTTTGGACTGCGGCCGTCGATGAAGAACTTACCAGCCATTCTTACATCGTCCCAGGATTGGGGGATGCCGGAGACTTGTCTTTCGGACCAAAACTATAATTCTTTGCGAAGCCGAGCTTTAGGAATCGCAAGCTGATCACGGTACTTGGCAATAGTACGGCGGGCTACCTTATAACCACGCTTATTCATCTCCGCAACCAGCTGGTCATCAGTCAAAGGCTTGTGCTTGTCTTCAGCGTCAACGCATTCGCGAAGGGCCTTCTTAAGCTCTCGCGTAGAGACTTCTTCGCCTTCCTGGTTCTCCAGGCCTTCGGAGAAGAAGAACTTGAGAGGATATATTCCGAAATGCGTTTCGATGTATTTGCTGTTAACTACTCGCGAGATAGTGGAAATATCAAAACCAGTCTTCTCCGCTATATCTTTCAGCACCATTGGCTTCAGGTGAGATTCGTCCCCATCCAGGAAGTAATCGTGCTGATAATCTATTATAGCCTGCATTGTGCTCTGGAGGGTGTTATGGCGTTGCTTAAGCGCTTCGACGAACCATTTCGCCGAATCCAGTTTCTGTTTCACGAACGTAGCTGCCTCTTTTTGCTTCTTGTCCGAAGAACCTTGAGCCTGTTCAAGCAGCTCGGCATATTTCCTGTTCACGCGAATTTCAGGAATATTGAATCGCGGCATTGAAAGCTTCAGCTGGCCGTTCTCGACGTTCAGCACGAAGTCTGGGACTATCTGCTGAGCCTGATCGTTGTAAGAATCGTCTATCTGGCCGCCAGGAGAAGGGTTCAGCTTCATTATCTTCGACATTGCAGCCTTCATATCTCCTTCCGTCAGGCCGAGCTTTGATATTATTTTCTGGAAATGCTTATTCGAAAACTCATCAAAATGATTCTGGATTATCTTCTCGGCATTCCTGACATCCGGGGTCTGCTTCATGGCCTTAAGCTGAAGGAGCAGGCACTCCTGAAGATTCCTCGCGCCCACGCCAGTAGGCTCGAAATCCTGGATTACTTTGAGCAATTGCAGGACTTCATCATGGTTGGTTTCTATATTTTCCTTGAAAGCCAAGTCGTCCACGATGCTGTCGATGTCTCTCCTTAAGTAGCCATCATCATCCAGACTGCCTATTATGAAAGCTGCTACGTCGCGCTGATGCTTTCCCAGATTCCTGAAGCCTAGCTGGTCCATGAGACTCTGCCTGAAACTTTCCTTTACGGAGAAGGTATTGTACTGAGGACGCTCGTCCTTTCCATAATTATTCACGTGAAGGTTATAGTAAGGGACCGGATCGCTGTCATCATTGCTTATCTCGTCAAGGGAAACGTCCCTAGCCCCCTCCTGATCATCATCCTTCTTCTCTACCGGCGTGTCATCGAGGACTGGATTTTCATCCAGTTCATCACGAATCTTCTGCTCGAGCTCCTGAATCGGGAGTTCAATCAGTTTTATCGTCTGAATCTGGAGCGGAGACAGCTTCTGAGTCTGCTTCATCTCCAGCCCTTGTTTGAGCATGTCTGCCATTACTTCCTCTTTAATTCCATGTCAGCCTCGTGTTTTTTGGCTCGATTGAACAGCGGGAACTGCGCGCTTTCTTTAATCACAAGACATCCAGGATACTTTTCTTTCAATTCTTCAGCAAGCTTCAATGCCTCAGATTTCGTTCTGAAATCCCCGGCGGTCACTCTAAAGAACGGGCTTTGATAAGAC
This sequence comes from uncultured Bacteroidales bacterium, assembly GCA_900316045.1. Lineage (GTDB taxonomy): Bacteria > Bacteroidota > Bacteroidia > Bacteroidales > UBA932 > Cryptobacteroides. The sequence continues at coordinate 104,432 of ONBM01000001.1, forward strand.
CTGTAAACCGTGACATCTGGAAACGTATTCTTAAAATTGGTCACGACGGCCTCGGACTCGCCTCTTGCAGTCTGTTTATTGTCATTGAATATCCTGACTCTGTAAACTACGACATTTCTTGCAGTGTTTGAAGCAAGCTGGGTGGAGAACGAATTCATAATGGCTTGTGACTGATGCACGCTCACGCCGGATGGCAAGACATTAAAAATTGTCTTACCAACTAGCGAGGAATCAACAACTTGTTCTTGCGCCCGCATATTGAATATAGCGCATGATGCTATAAAGAATATTCCTAAAGCCTTTTTCATTCGTTCGATAATTTATTTAGGTCTAAATCTTTGAACTTAAAAGTCTTGCCGACTCCGTTCTTCAATGTGACGTGAGCCTCGACATCGGTCGTGAAACCTTCAAGGCTGCCATTCTTCAAGAGAGCCATGACTTGCCTCAGCCCGACGCTCTCGCTAAGTTCAGCTGAACAAGGCAGGTCGTAAACTTTGACGCTTTTCTTATCTACCGACAAGGAATCGGCAGAATAAGTCGCAAAATCCTCGCCGTTATATTTCAGCATGCCATTCACTTTCGTGATAATGAAGCCCATCGCTGGATTGTCTATCCCAATGGCCAGCACAGCGTCGGCAGAACGGAAGCCCTTCGGAGAGAACGACTCCAGCCCTACGGATGTTATTTTGATATCCTTAACCTTAGAGCAGGAAGGAATCATTGCCAGCAACAGCACGCTGGCGAAAATCGATATGATGGTTTTAACTCTTCCCATACGCTTTCCAAAACGTACAAATATAGGAAAAATCTCCAATTAACGTAAAAATGCATATCTTTGCTAAAGCGTTCAGAAGAGATTCTCAAACTCATGGAAAAGAAAATTTACATCGAAACATACGGGTGCCAGATGAATGTCGTGGATTCGGAGGTCATTTTCTCCATCCTCGGCAAGGAAGGATACGAGAGGACAGCGAATATGTCAGATGCCAACGTAATCCTTGCAAACACCTGCTCGGTAAGGGACAATGCGGAACAAAGAATATGGGGAAGGCTGGAGGTTTTCAACCAAGAGAAAGAGTCTCGCCCTGGAGTGGTCGTCGGCATCGTAGGGTGCATGGCGGAAAGATTGAAGGATAAGCTGATACAGACAGGGAAAGTGGACATAGTCGCTGGCCCGGATGCCTATAGGTCGCTGCCGGAAATGTTGCGAGAAGTTGCTCCAGAAAGACCTAAAATAAACGTGCTGCTCTCCCGAGAAGAAAACTACTCGGACATCATTCCTGTCCGGATGGACAAAAACGGGGTTTCTGCTTTCGTGACCATCATGCGCGGCTGCAACAATGTGTGCTCGTACTGCGTGGTTCCTTACACCCGCGGAGCCGAGCGCAGCCGCGACCCAAAGACTATTCTGACTGAAGTCCGGGACGTGATTGAGAAAGGCTACAAAGAAGTTACGCTGCTTGGCCAGAACGTAGACTCGTATCACTGGAAGACCGATGCCGAAGACATTGACTTTCCAGACCTCCTGGAAATGGTCGCAAGGCTGAACCCCTCGCTCCGCGTGCGATTCGCGACAAACCATCCCAAGGACATCAGCGACAAACTGATAGAGGCCATGGCCCGTCACAAGAATATTTGCCATCATATTCATTTGCCCGTGCAGTCGGGAAGCAACCGCCTGCTGGAGAAGATGAGGAGGCGCTACACCCGCGAATGGTATCTGGAGAGGGTACGCAAGATTCGGGAGGTGATGCCGGACTGCGGAATCACGACCGACGTGATCGCAGGCTTCTGCTCCGAGACAGATGAGGATCATCAGCAGACCCTTTCGATGTTCCGCGAGGCTGGGTTCGATTACGCCTACATGTTTCAGTATTCCGAACGCCCCGGCACGCTGGCGGCAAGGAATTATCCCGACGACGTGCCAGCCGATGTGAAAACCCGCAGGCTGAACGAGATAATCGCGCTTCAAGGCCAGCTGAGCCTGGAAAGCAATCAGAGAGATGTGGGGAAAACGTTCGAAGTCCTCGTGGAGGGCCCTTCCAAGAGAAACCAAGAGGAGCTTTGCGGACGCACAGGGAGCGACAAAATGTGCGTTTTTCCAGGCAAAGGCCACGTTGCGGGAGACTATGTAAGCGTGAAGGTCACTTCCTGCACGTCGGCGACTTTAATAGGAAAAATCGTATAGCCAATGATACTGCGGACTATATTCACCATCCTGTATGTCTTGCTGATCATCACCACGGTGATCATGATAATCATAGACTCAGGAGATTCCGGAAAAAAATTCGCGTGGCTGCTAGTGATCGCCTTCCTGCCAGCCGTCGGGCTCATCCTGTACTACATGTTCGGAATCAATTACCGGCACCATTGGATATTCCAGCGCCGGCACCAACGATTCACGGATGCTTTCAACGAGGGAGCGACCGAGGAGATAAAGAACCTGTTATTCGGCCATGAGGCAGAGAAAATGCTGAGACCAGAATACATTGCCATGACCAGGCTCGTGGGGCAGAACAGCTACCCTACCCTCACCGATGGCAACGACATAGAGATAATCTCATGGGGGCACCGCAAGTTCGAGCTGCTGTGCGAAGACATAAAGAATGCGAAGGAGTCAATCCACATGGAATATTTCCATTTCGGGAACGACGACAGCAGCAAATGCATAAAGGAGCTGCTCATGGCCAAGGCAAGGGAGGGGGTGAAGGTGAGATTCATCCATGAGAATATAGCTAACCTGCCAATCAGCTCTAAATACTATGAGAATATGCGTAAGGCGGGGGTGGAAGTAGTCAAATTCACGAATCCAAGGCAGCATGCGCTCGATATGGCCACGAGGCTTAACTTCCGGGATCACCGCAAGATAGTGATCATCGATGGGCGGATAGGCTACACCGGCGGAATGAACATCAACAATCACTATTTCAAGGAATGGCGCGACACGCACATGAGAATCACGGGCAAGGCCGTGGCTACCTTGCAGTATTTGTTCCTGGATGCCTGGCTGACGGGTGGCGGCGCCATCGACAAGCCGCTGATAGAATTTTTTCCTCAGGCGCAGATGCAAGAAGGTTCTTCGAAGGGAATAGGCCCTGACTTTCGTCAGGATGACAACATGGAAACGGCTGACAACAGAGTAACGGCAGAGAATGCGGCTCCTGCCTTGCAGGATGTGCCTAGGCACATTGAAATCAATGCCGTGCACCCTGTCCTGAAGAACAAGCTGATGCAGATTGTGCCGGATGAGCCATCCAGGGTCTTCCCTATCTTGCAATTCAGCTACGAATGGTTCCTGCTGCACGCCAAGAAGTACATCTGGCTCCAGACGCCTTACTTCGTGCCTACGGAGCCGGTGATGCACGCCTTGAAGGCAGCGGCCCTGTGCGGGGTGGATGTGCGCCTGATGCTGCCCAAAAGGGCAGACAATATATTCATGCGCCCTGCCAACAAGGCATATTACTCGGAAGCCCTCGACGCAGGAGTCAAGATATTCCTGAAGAATCAATTCATCCATGCCAAGACTTTCGTCTGCGATGACTACGTTACCAGCATCGGGACAGCCAACCTGGATTACCGCAGCTTCGACATCGACTACGAGGTGAATTCCTACATCTACGACGAGGAGACAGCAATATATTACAAGAGAATATTCCAGAGCGACCTTGATGACTGCCGAGAGATCACGAAGGAGGAATGGGACAAGCGCCCATACTACAAGACCCTCATCGACAACATCTTCCGCCTCTTTGCCCCACTCCTGTAGCCATCGGCGAATTCATGCAGCTTGCTTTGCTTTAAAAGATTTCATAACTTTCGGAAATCATAATCTGAAACGAACTTATAAATATTCAAAAAATGCACGACAAGATTTTCTTTATCGGAGCTTTGGCGCTCCTTTCCCTGGCCTATGGCTGCAAAGACGATGAATTCCCTGTTACTGTAAGATACGCAGTGCAGATAGAAAAGGAAGATAATTCCAAACTTGAAAGCGCTTCTGTCACCTCTCTTCACGAAAGACTGATGTCCGACATTCAGAACGAAGGCTTTTCTCTCTGCATGGATAAGACGATAGACTTGGACAAGGAGTACGAAACGACTGTCGCCGGCAACGATGCCGATGTCAAGGCTAAATATTCCGAATTGGACGATGTCATGGCTCGCATTAAAGAGACATTTGACTTGCAAGCCGCTTCTGGGCAATATGGGAAAGGGAGCATAAATGTCAAATGCACCATCTCTGCCGAACGGGCAACTAACTGGGATGAGATTCCGGTAGCCCTGGGAGGGCCAAAGACCTACGCATTCGAATACAATGGACCGAAGATTCCTTCGGATGCGGAAGATGTCTCTGCGAATGGAACTGCCAACTGCTATATCGTAAAACCTGGCTCTCGGGTTTACTTCACTGCTGACAGGATGGGTAATTCCACAGAGACAAATATTTCAGGAGCATCTGACGCAATTTTAGTATGGCAAGATGCCAATGGGCTCGTAGGCAACATATTCCTTGACGGGAATAAAGTATTTGTTCTTGCCAATGAGGGCGTTGAGGGCAATGCCTTAGTCGCCGTAACAGATGCCTCGGGAAAGATTCTCTGGAGCTGGCATCTGTGGGTTACAGATTATTCTCCTGCGGAATCGATATTCTCTACTCCAGAGACCACCAACGGAACCGTCTGGAAAATGATGGACAGGAACATCGGAGCTCTGAGCAATTCTTCCGAAAGCCCGGAGTCTCGCGGACTGATGTACCAGTGGGGCAGGAAAGATCCGTTCCCTGGTCCTGCTGGATTCACTGCCCAGAACGAGGACTACTCTTACATCACTGACGGAGAAAAGCAGCTGTACGACATAGGAGGCGTTCCTATCGAGAAAAAATTCTACGCAACTGCCCAAGGATACGGCACCCTGGCCCTTTCAATCGAACATCCTGATGTCTTCTACAAGGTTGTCACTTCCGACAACGCATTCGGTCATGACTATCCATCAATGGACTGGAAGAAAGAGTCCGATGACGATTCCTGGGGCGGGGTTTCGGGGAAAAAGACCATGTACGATCCTTGCCCTTCCGGATACAAGGTTCCTGCCCTCGATTCCCACGATGCATCTCCGTTCGACTGGATGAGTTACGCAAACGCAACTTTCAGCGAAAATCCCGGAGCCATCCAGAATGGCCAATGGTTTCCTTTCTGCGGATCAAGGGTGAACTATTCTGGCGGGCTTGATTTCCCAGAAGTAAGGACCTACGGAGGCTACTGGCTTGCAAATCATGGAAAAGCCAGCGACGATCTTGAGCAGTTCCCTACCCTGTATGGCCAGTACATATACCTTTACCAGAATCGCAGAATGTTCGGGAGGCATATGAAAGACTCCCGCTCTCAATGCCTCTCGGTACGCTGCGTGGCAGAATAGCAGATTGTCAATAATTTCATGCAAGGTTTTATGCTCTTTGGATTTAGTTGGTAGTTTTTGGACATCCGAGACCCACGATATGAATTCATTGCTAAAGACCTTCGCCGTAGTGGCTGCATTGATGGTCATGTTCTGCATCAACTCAGCTGCGCAGACATCAATCCCCATCCGTGAATATTCCAATCGCTTCTTTTTCGAGATGGGATCGGCCTCAAATTTATTCGGGGTGGGCTATGAACGCCAACTGATGAAGCATCAGAAACTTTTATTGAGGACCGGGGCCAGCTACTTTTCCTCAGGCTATATGTACTCTTTCCCATGGGGCTGTAATGATTCAGATTGCGATGTCCTTCTCAATGATTATTATCTCTCCGTACCTCTAGGCATCACCTATCTGCTGCTGCCTGAACACAGGGCTCACGTTGAGCTGGGTCTCGGCGTAATCGGGTCCCTGCAATTCGTAGAAGAGCAAAACATGCAGGAAATCGTCACGTCGAGGAATGACGCCGCCGTTTATCTTACAGACTATGCGGGCTGTGATCGAGCATACAAGAAGCTGGATAAAGTCAGGAATACGCTGCTTAGGGGTTACGGTTACTTCAATGTCGGTTACCGCTTCGAAGCACACAATGGCTTCATGGTCAGGACGGGCTTCGCCCTGATTCACTATTTCGATCCTTGCTCAAGGTATTTCGGCTCGTTGCTCGACTGCGTTGGCATATATGACTTTGAGAATTTGCCGCTCCACTGTGAGCCAGGCACTTACGACTTCAAGGCCCAGCATCACAGAATGAAGCCCGGCGACAATCCCCACCTCAGCATATACTTCGGCATAGGCTTTGCCTTCTGATCCCGGACAAAGCCGCCTCCGTTGGTTGCCGATGCTGGCGATCCGGGCTTTCTGAAAGGGGCTAAGGCGGAAGGTTAGGCATCGACTTTTAATACAGTAGCCCCTTGCAAATCACTCGGGAGGCTAAGTGCATCTGAGCGGCCTGCGTTGGGGTTATTCTGACTTTTGGCTGCCAGTTGAAGCTGGCAAAAATTAGTCATCTTTCACTTCATCGCATCGTAAGCCATATCCACTCCCGAGTGACCTGCAGAGAGACGAAGTAACCGTGCCCCTCAATATCATCTCAGCAAACGGCTCGAATGGGTGCCCATTGCGGAAAACAAGAGCGACAACGGTGGATGGAGTGGTTGCGGGGACTAAGGGAACTTCAGTTCGAATATAGTGCGAGGGGACGATCCTGTGGTGTCTGATGCATGGGTGGTATCTGATGCCAGAGGGCTGGCTGGGTCGAATGCCGGTTGGCGAGGCTGAGATGTGACAAGAGTTACAGTACCTCCGCTGAGCCGCATGATTTGCCGGGCGATTGGGAGCCCGATGCCGCTCCCGTTTTTCTTCGTCGTGAAGAATGGCATGTATATGTGCCTGGCCACATTTTCTGAAATCGGCTCGCCGTCATTGCCGATGTCCATCACCACGGCCTCTTGGGAATCGGAATATGCACGGAACCAGATGTTCCTAGTCCCTGGAGCCTGAATGGCGTTCTTCAATATGTTCGTAACCACATGACCAATCAGGTCTTCATCCGCATAGACTATCAGATCTTCCGGCTGGATGTCAACGTGGAAAGCGATGCCGAAATCCTCTCCTGCAACGGAAGAATATGCCATCTGAGGCTGGCCGGTCTGGGATTCAATGCCCTGTCGCGCTATGGAAACCATTCTCTCAGCAAATTGCTTGACATAGAAAAGCGAAGGACGAGGCGTCGGAACATGCATGAAATTCCTGTAGCTCTGGACGAATTTTATCAGTTCGGAGCCGGTTTTGCTTATGACGCTAAGCCCCTGCTCGATATCCTCCATATTCTCCCGCGTAGCTCCGGAACGCACCTTCTTCAGAAGCGTTTCGCTTAGGGAAGTCACCGGAGTCATTGAATTCATTATCTCGTGCGCAAGGATACGCGTTAGCCTCAGCCAAGATTCGATTTCATTCTCATCCAACTCACTATTGATATCGCTCACGGTCACGAGAAGGTGCGTCTCTCCACGAAGCATGACATCGGTGGCTCTAAGAGCCAGATGCACATCCCCTCTCTCATTGCTGAACGTAACCAGGCGCTTTTCCCCTGGCCTGAGGTTCACGAAATCCTTCTCCAAATCTCCGCTAATCCTTCCCAGCTGCGACACATGGTTCAAAACCTCTAGCCCAAGCAGCCGCAGGGCAGCCGAATTACGCAGCAGGACGAACCCGTGCTCATCCAGCACAAGGATTCCTGTGTCAACGGAGTCAATGATGCATTCATAATATTTTTCTTTCTCTGCCTCACTCAGCCTGGCATCCATGATCAGTTTCTTTATCCGATTCAAGGACGCATTAATCAGCCGATCTTCGCCAGAAACATTATTTACAGGAAAACAGAAGGCATAGTCAAGATTCTTGATGGAATCGAACATATAGCGGATCTTGCGCAGGCTTCGGTCATAGCGCCGCTTCTGCCTTATCGCTACCGCCGTCACGATGGCAAGAAGCGCTATGCAGACTATCAAGGCAGCCGTCATCATATTCCGTATTTCTTGATTTTGTTGTAAAGGGTCTGGCGAGTTATTCCAAGATGAGAGGCTACGGCTGAAAGATTGCCGCCATATTCCTTTATAGCCTTGCTTATGGCGGTTTTTTCCATATCATCCAAGGTCTTAGGCTCTCCTGAATCAAGGACCTCTTCCGGCAGACTGATGTCAGTCGCATCCAGGACGTCCCCGTCGCAGAGTATGACCGCCCTTTCGATGGCATGATCCAGCTCCCGGACATTGCCTGGCCACGGAGCCGATTGAAGCACCCTGATTGCAGCGGGAGTGAAAGACTCGACGGATTTCCCGTAGAGACGGGAATATACCTTCAATGAGTTTTCCGCCAGATCCGGAATATCCTCCCTGCGCTCCCGGAGTGGAGGGATGTGCAGATTGATCGTATTTATGCGGTAGAGCAGGTCTTCCCTGAACTCCCCTTCCCGGGCCATTCCCTGGAGGTTCCTGTTGGTGGCGCAGACCAGCCTGACATCTATCGGGATGCTCTTGCTGCCGCCTACCCTTAGGATTCTGCGCCTCTGGATGGCGGCGAGAAGCTTCGCCTGCTGCGAATATGATACATTGCCTATTTCGTCCAAAAAAAGGGTTCCTCCCTGTGCCATCTCGAAAAGCCCAGGCTTATCGTTCTTCGCATCCGTGAATGCCCCTTTCATGTAGCCGAACAGCTCGCTTTCGAACAAAGTTTCGGTGATGGCTCCAAGGTCAATGGGAATCATCGGCGCATTGCGGCGAGCAGAATTCGCATGAATATAGTTCGCCAGGACCTCCTTCCCTGTGCCGTTCTCCCCCGTAATCAATACGTTGGCATCCGTTCCTGCCACCTTGTCGGCAATGGCCTTCACATCTCTCATCGCCATGCTGCGCCCCCATATCATCCTTGTCGGATTTCCTTGGACTCCACCAGCGGTCCCCCGTCCATCGCCTCCAGAAGCCTGCACGCCCATTGCCCTGTCTCGCACCTCGGTCATGGTGGCTACCATCTTCTTGTTATCGAAAGGCTTCACTATGAAATCCGCTGCTCCTTCTTTCAAGCCCCTCACGGCCAGATCTATGTCTGCATATGCGGTGAACAGCACTGTGCTGGTTCCTGGCGAGAGCCTCCGGATTTCTCCAAGCCAGAAGAGACCCTCGTTGCCATTGTTGATGCCAGCCGAAAAGTTCATGTCCAGAAGGACTACCTGCGGCCTCTCCGTCCGCAGCTTATCGGGAATTTCAGCAGGATAGGCTATGCAGACCACCTTCTCGAAATAATCTTCGAGAAGCATCTTCACCGTAGTCAAGACATGTCTGTTGTCATCGACGACGAGTACCGTTCCTTTTCGCAGCACATTCATAGCCATAGCGTCTCCGTCATTGTCAAGACTCAAAATTCTCAGATATAAAATTATCTACATTCCGCCATTTTTCCAAAGAACCCACGGTTTTTCGGGACATTGGATCATGGGGTAGCAAATGGCGGCGCGCAAGAGGCATTTCATCTGACGATCTGGCCGTCGAACAGACGGATCGTGCGGTGAGCGAAAGCTGCATCGCGCTCGCTATGCGTCACCATGACAATGGTCGTGCCCTCCTTGTTGAGTTCGGAGAGCAGAGACATTATTTCGGCTCCATTCTTCGAGTCAAGGTTTCCAGTAGGTTCGTCGGCCAGAATCAGCCCAGGGTTGTAGACGACGGCGCGGGCGATCGCCACCCTCTGCTGCTGCCCTCCTGAAAGCTGATGCGGGAAGTGTTCAGCCCTGTGATTGATTCCGATGCGAGCCATGATGTCCTCCACCATCCTCTTTCTCTCGGACGACTTTATGTCCATATAAGTCAGAGGCAGCTCGATGTTTTCCCTGACATTCAGCTCGTCAATCAGGTTAAAGCTTTGGAAAACGAAGCCGATCCGTCCCTTGCGAACGTCCGCGCGTTCATTCTCTTTCAGATTCCCGACTTCCTGTCCGGAAAGCCAGTATCTCCCAGAAGTGGGATTGTCCAGTAAGCCCAATATATTCAGCAATGTAGATTTGCCGCAGCCAGACGGGCCCATTATGGCGACAAAATCGCGGTCCGCCACCTCGAAAGAGACATCGTTCAACGCTATGGTCTCGACTTCCTCGGTACGGAAAGACTTGGAGAGATTTTCTACTTTTATCATATTCTTAATGCCAATTAAATATTCATAATCACATGCACGTCATACCAAGGCACGCTAATCATTCTTGTTTCAAATTGTCGATCGGATTCTCATTGGCTATGACATGGCTCTGGACGTAGACAGCCATGAGCGAGATGGCCATTGTCATGACTCCGGCGAGCAGCAGGTAAGGCCAGAATGACACGCGGTGCTGGTAATTCATAAGCCAGCTCCCCACCATTCGCCAGACGACCGGAACCGCGATCACGAATGCCACAAGCCCATAGACGGCGAACGTCTTCAGGAGCCTCAGATTAATCTGGGCGCTCTTAGACCCGAAAACTTTACGTACGGCCATCTCTCGCCTTTTCTGCTGCATGAAATATGTGCTCATAGACATCAGTCCCAGGAAGGCAATCATCATGGCCACGAATGCAAATGCCGACATGAGCCTGGACATCCTGATCTGCCTGGAGTAATTAGCCCTGATTTCATCATGCATGTAAGGGTGTTCCATGTTCAGATCCTGATGGAAGATCTCCCTGTATAAGTTGCATACCTCGCGATAAGCATATGCCTCATCACCAGTCACTTTGACACTGAGAGTGGAATAATTCCGTGCATCATCGATGTATACCATGGCGCAGATTACGTCGCTGATGTCTGCATCTAATTTGCGGAAATCCGGCATGCATCCGTTATACGTGGTTTTCCTGTTGTCGAAGAAGTATCGCACATGCATCGTGTCAAGCTTTTCGCTCGGCCTCATGTCTTCGGTAGTCATGCCCATCTTGGCCAAGGTGCTCTCGGAGACGTAATATGCCGGGCTCAAGTCCGGATTGAACTCATGAATCATCTTGAAGCCGAAAAATTTCAGGTAATTTCTGTCGCCAGAGAAAATCTGGAAAGACTGGACCTCGTTTCCGGGACCTTTGAAAGTGATATTATTTCCGCCGTCCAACGGAGAATCGGACGAGCGCGTTACGTCTGTCACGAAAGGCAGCTTCTTGACTTCCTCGCAGAACCGCTTGCCGTCGGGACCATATAAGGCACTGGCAGTCAAGGTCATTATATGGTCTGTCTCGTAACCTAGCGGAAGGTTCATCAAATGCCTGATCTGCGCTACCTGAGTGAACGCATTCGTCATGAAGACAATGCAGATGAAAAGCTGCACCACTATGAATATCTTGCTGAACACCATCTTGGACTGCCTCCTGAAAGTGCCTCTCACGACATCGATTGGATTCGGACGGGAAATGATTATCGCCGGGATGATGCCAGCCAGTATTCCTTCGACCAGAATCACGGCCAGAATGAAGCCTAAGAGCAGCGGATGTCCGAACATAGTGCCGGCATTCATAGCTGTGGAGAGCACCGATCCAGCCAAAGGCAGCAGGGCAGCAGCCACTATTACCGCCAGAACGCCTGCGACCGCGCTCATCGTCAGGCTTTCCATGATCAGGTTCCGCATGATTTCTTTGCGGCCTGCTCCGAAAAGCCTTCTCGTGGCCATCTCTTTGCTCCTGGACACGGACAGGGCAACGGTAAGGTTGACGTAGTTCATCATGGCGAAGAGCAGGATGACAAGGCACACCTTGACAAGCATGGAGATAAGGAGATTGTCGCTGCCTCGGACCACATCCCGGATTTCGTTGAAATCATAGTCAGACATATATATCTTATCATATCGGACTGGCACCGTCATGGTCTTGAAATCCTCGCTGTCGTAGTATGAATAGACGGAATTAATGTGCTTCGTCAGAGCTTCTTCCTTCCCTTCCAGCTTTGCGCTAGGCTTTGTCATGACGAAGAGGAAAGAACCGAACAGGTTCACGCCATATTCTTTTGCATATATCGCCATGTCGGCCACATTGTTGATATCATTATGGCTGAAAGAGATGATCACGTCAGGCTGGAAGAAAAGGCTGGTTTTCCCGAAATCCCTGAACACGGCGCTTATTCTAAGCGGAATCCTGTTTTCAAGACTGATAGTCTTACCTATCGGATTCTCTGTCCCGAATATCTTGTTGGCGAAGGTCCTGGAGATGGCGATTTCGTCAGGATTGCGGATGCAGGATGAAAGGCTACCCTCCTCCAGAGGGTAATCAAAGATGCTGAAGAAGGACGTGTCCACGAAAAAAGCTTTCGCCTCTGTGCCGTTCCCATTGTGGAAGAAGGTGTTCTTCTGGCCGTTGACGGCGCAGACAGCCTCTATCTCAGGAAAGTCCTTGACTAGACCTTTGAGATAGATCTGATGACCGGGCAGATAAACCTTATTATCCTCGAACACCTTCGTAGCCAGGAGGTAGATGCGGTCTCTGTTTTTCTGGTCGTCACCTATGCTGTACGACTGAGTAAGGAATGTAGCAATCAATATTATGAATGCCAGGCTGAGAGACATCCCGAATATATTGACCGCAGCATAGCCTTTATTCCTCGAAAGGAAAGTTAAAAAAGACCTTAGATTGAAATGCGATGACATATTATACCAATCAGTTTATTTTCAATATATTATAATTCCCAAAAGCATCGTATCCGTTCAGAATCACGCTCTCGCCCGGCTCCAGGCCTTCCAGCACCTCATAATACCTGGCATTCTGGATGCCAATGCGTATCTTCCGCCGGTAAGCCTTTTTCCCTTCTTTGTCCAGCACAAAAATCCAATTTCCGTTAGTGACGCCGTAGAAGGTGCCTTTCGGGATGAAAATGCAAGTCTTAGGATCTCCGAGCTGCAAATCCAAGTGGAAGGTCTGGCCGGAACGGATATTCTCAGGGCGCTCTCCATCGAACACGAAATCCACCCTGAAACGCTGATCCTTGACTTCCGGATAGATTTTTTTCAAGGTCAGCTGATACTCCTTGTTGTTCGTCGAGGCTACGGCCTTCAGTCCGGTCGACACGCGGTCGAGGTAGTTCTGGTCTATCTGAGCCGTAATCTTGTAGTCGCTCAGGTCATTCACCTGGCCTATGGTCTGTCCTGCCGCCACGTTCTGCCCCAGCTCCACGTTCAGGCTCCCGAGTTCTCCGTTGATTGCGCTGCGCACACAGAGATTCTCCTTGCGCTGCCTCACCATGAGCACGTTCTGACGCATGTTCGCAAGATTGTCGTTCATCTGGTCAAGCTGGGCCTGGCGATATTTCTCGTCCTTCTCCATCCTGTCATTCAGAAGCTTCTGCTTGTCCACCGCCAGCTGCCAGTCTTCCTCGGCCTGCAGATACGTTTCCTTAGCTATCAGATTTTCCTCCCATAGAGCCTTCTGCTGTTCGTAGGCACGTTGCTTCCGCCGAACCTCCATATCCTGCTGGCGCTGCTCCGTCTTGTTGTCCAAAGCCTCTTGTTCCATGCTTATCTGCGTGTTTCTGAGCATGTTTTGCTTTTCGGCAAGTTCGCTCTCGGCATTCATGATTTCCAAGTCCAGATTGGAGTTGGAAAGCTGCACGATCACGTCGCCTTCTTTCACGTGAGCCCCCTCCTCGACCACTTTCTCCCTGACGATTCCTCCCTCCTCGGTGCTTATTTGCACGACCCTGATCGGGGCTGCCTGACCGTCTATGTAGATGTAATCCTCGAATTTACCTTCTTCGACGGTCGCCACGCTCAAATCTCTCTCCTTAACCCTCAGCGTCGAACTGAACCTGCCCAGCGCCAGCCACGACAGGAGCGCCGACAATATGATTCCTCCGGCTATGAAGGGAACATATTTCTTTCGCTTCTGCCATTTCGTCTGTTCAATTTTAATATCCATATCTAACATGCAAAAACTACCCAAGGCAAAGCAAATTCCGTTCAATAATATATAAAACATTAATAATCAAATAGATATCACGATATCCTCATTCTCAGGCATGTCCAATTTCTAGACAGAGAGTAAAAAAAATGGACAATTCATGACCTCGCATATGTAAAATCGGCAAGAATGACGGGAAAAAATATATTCCCGCCCATTAAATATTTACTATTTTTGCAATCGTAGTCAAATGGAAAGAAGACATGCTCAGGCGATTCGGCGTTTCATTGGAAGAAGACCTCTTGGAGGCTCTGGACACATATGTGAAGTCTAACGGCTTCGCCAATCGTTCGCAGGCCATACGTTTCCTGGTGGAAAAAAACATCACTGAGGAGAAGTGGCACTGCAACAACGTCGTGGCAGGCGCAGTCGTGCTAATGTACAACCAAGCCGACAAGGAAATCGCCCTTGAGATAGAACAGGTGCAGCAGAACAACCAAACGCTCATCCTTTCTTCCTCCCAGTACTACGTGAATCGCAATTTCTGCCTTCACACCGTGACCGTCTTGGGGGAAGCGAAAAGACTCACTGCCCTGGCAGAAAGGCTCATCTCCATCAAAGGCATAAAGCACGGAAAGCTGGTGATGAGCAGGGCCGATTAATTTTTTTTGCCATTTCGTGACACGATTTTGCAATTATGTAACACTTAACGTTGAAAATATTAATTATACGAATATGGAAAATACTTTCTCCCCTAGGCTGGCGGGATTCCTTTTAGCTCTCGCTGCATTCTCATTCGGCATCGATGGCATGGCGCAAGAAAGCGCCGACTCCTCTTCGGTTAGCAGGATAGACGAGGTCGTGGTGACTGGCTCCCGGATGCAGACCGACGTGAGGCATCTGTCCCAGACCGTCACGGTGATTGACAGGTCTAAAATAGAGAATTCGCTACAGCAGAACGTGTTGCCTGTGCTTACCGAGCAAATCCCGGGGCTGTTCGTAACCTCCCGAGGAATCATGGGCTACGGAATTTCCGGTGGATCTGCCGGGAACATTTCGTTACGTGGCTTAAGCGGCGGGAGTTCCAGGTTCCTGATGCTCATCGACGGTCACCCTCAGTACGCCGGAATATTCGGTCACCCGATCTCCGATTCATACCAGTCCTTCATAACCGAGAGAGTGGAAATTCTCCGCGGGCCGGCTTCCATGCTCTATGGCTCGAACGCCATGGGAGGCGTCGTGAACATCGTGACCCGAAGGATGCGTGAAGACGGCATAAAGACCAGCCTGCACGCAGGATACGGCTCTTACAACACTCTGGAGAGCGAGCTGACGAACCGAATCCGCAAAGGGCGTTTCTCAAGTACCGTCTCTGGTTCGTATAACCGCACCGACGGACATAGGGACAATATGGATTTCGAGCAGTACGGTGGCTACGGCAAACTGGGTTACGAGCTGACTGACAGATGGAGCCTTAGAGCCGACCTTAACCTGACGCATTTCAATGCATCCTATCCAGGGCCGGTGGGAGAGCCTCTGATGGAAGGCGACCAGAAAATAACTCGCGGAGTCACGACATTCGCCGTAGACAACAACTATGACAAGACTTCCGGGACGGTAAGCTTCTTCTACAACTGGGGGCATCACTGGATAAACGACGGCTACACGCCCGGACATGGGGAAAGCCCTAAGGCATATCGCTTCATATCCAATGACGACATGATGGGAACCTCTGTGTATCAGAGCGTCCAGGCCTTCGCCGGGAATCGTCTCACAGCCGGTTTCGACTGGTTCCGTTATGGCGGCAAAGCCTGGAATAAATTCATCAGCGGAGACAACGCAGGAAACAAGACGCAGCTCGTGGACAAGCATGAAGACGAAGTGGCTGGCTATCTGGACGCACGCCAGGATGTGTGGGCATGGCTTACGCTTAACGCAGGCGTGAGAATTGACCATCATTCCAGGGTCGGCACGGAGTGGGTGCCTCAGTTCGGGATGTCGTTCCATCTGCCTGGCGACATAGAAATCAAGGCATCGGCTTCGAAAGGCTTTCGTTATCCGAACCTTCGAGAAATGTACATGTTCCCTCCTCAGAATCCTGACCTGAAGCCGGAATCCATGTGGAACTATGAGCTGGCATATTCCCAGAGCCTTCTTGACAGCCGCCTGAGGTACGGAATCAATCTGTTCTACCTAAAGGCAAAGAATATCATACAAACTCTGCCGAACCCTAACGGTTCCGGCAGGCTGAACCAGAATTCCGGCGCGCTGGAAAACTCAGGCATCGAGGCCCAGATAGCCTATAGGATAAACCGCAACTGGTCGGCAGATGCAAACTACAGTTTTCTGCACATGGCCACTCCGGTAATTGCAGCCCCTGAGCACAAGCTGTACGGAGGAGCGAGTTTCTCAAAAGGACGCCTGACTGCTTCAACTGGGCTCCAATATATTAATGGGCTTTACACCGCGGTCGGCTCTAACGAGTCTCAGGAGAATTTTCTGTTATGGAATGTCAGGGCTTCATTCCGAGTGATGGGTGCATTAAGCATCTGGGCGCGCGGGGAGAACCTGCTCGCTCAGAAATACGAAATCAACGCCGGCTACCCGATGCCTCGCGCAACCGTCATTGGAGGAATCGACATCAGCTTTTAAGGGCGACGACCTTAAAGCGTGCTCTTCCAGAGGCCGTGGAGGTTGCAGAACTCGTAGACTGTCACCTCAGTCGCGTCGTCCGCAAGGGCGAAACGAGCCTCTGGCTTATCGCCAGGCTTCAGATAGTGAATCTGCAGGCCAGAAGGGGTCTGCACAGCTATCCACTCAATGAAATGCTCCGGAAGGGACGGATGTTCGACGCTCCCGACGCGCACTGTCAGGATGTTCCCGGATTTCTCGATCACAGGCACATGCTTCTCCTGTGCAGCATCCTGCGTGTTCGGCACGAGGAGTTGCATAGGCTCTCCGCAGCAAACGACGTTGACGCCGCTGCTTACGAGATGCACAATAACATTGCCGCAATGACGGCAGCGATAGAATTTAACTTCTTCCATATTCTTTAAGTTTAATGAATATTTGGTTTGCAATATTTAAGCAATTTATGTCAAAAATGCAACATTCTGCCCCAATAATTTTTCTCGTTTTCGAATTAGATGCATTGTCAAGGAAATTGCTAACTTCGGGCTTCAGGAATATAAAATATTCATGAATGGAAGTGGTTGTTGACATTATCGCCGTCGTGCTGGGCATCGTCGGCATCATAGGAAGCATAGCCCCGGGGTTGCCAGGGCCTCCGCTCAGCTGGGCCGGCATCCTGCTGATGTATTTCTGGGGCGGCACGAATGGCAGCGGCGAGCACATGTCGCTCACCCTTCTTCTCGTGCTCCTCGGGGTGACGATCTTGGTAACGGTACTGGATTACGTAGTGCCAGGCATGTTCACTAAATGGACTGGTGGCAGTCGCTGGGGAGCAATCGGTTGCACTATCGGCCTCATAATCGGCATCTTTTTGCCGCAGCCGTGGGGAATCATAATTGGAGCCTGCGGCGGGGCGTTCATTGGCGAAATAGCATTCGCGCAGAAAGATGCCGCTGCCTCTTTGAAATCTGCCATCGGCTCCTTCCTCGGATTTCTTTTCGGCACAGGCATAAAGCTAATCGCCTCCGGAGCAATGATGTACTACATCATAGTCTATATTTAATTTAGAATTAGCTATCTTTGGCATATTCAATAATTCGACAAATGGCAGAGGGAATATTTCAAAGGACAGAACTTCTCGTTGGAGAGGAGGTGATGCGGAGGCTGGCAGAGGCCCGCGTCATTATCTTCGGCGTTGGCGGCGTAGGCAGCTGGTGCGCCGAAGGGCTGGTGCGGTCAGGAATAGGCCACATGACCATCGTGGACTCGGACAGGGTTGCCGCCTCCAATGTCAATCGCCAGGACATGGCGACCTGCCGCACGCTGGGGCAGGTGAAGGTCGAAGCCATGAAGGAGCGTCTGCTGGAAATCAATCCCGATGCGCAAATCACTGCCATTCAGGAGCTTTACGCTTCTGAAACTGCCGGCCAGTTCAATCTGAATGAATATGACTACGTGGTGGACGCCATTGACAGCTTGAAAGACAAGGCTTTCCTAATTCTCCGGGCTTGCGAGTCATCCGCAAAATTCTTCGCATCAATGGGCGCTGCCCTGAAAATCGACCCGGCGCGGATTCACGTCGCCGAATTCTGGAGCGTCCGGGGCTGCCCTCTAGCAGCGGCAATACGCAAGAAATTCAAGAAAAACGGCACTATGCCGGCCAAGAAATTCCTCTGCGTCTATGACGACGAGGTGCTGCCGAATCTCGGCACTGCCCTGGATCCGGATTCAGCAATAGCTGAAGGACAGCCCAAGAAGGCCGTCATCAACGGCACCACTATGCCAGTCACCGCCATATTCGGGCTCACCCTCGCCGGCCTCATCATCAAAGACATCTACAATGCGAAATAGCGCAGAGAGGCCATCCACAAAGTAATTAATCTATAATAAATTAGCAACAGGTCATTTATCCAGGCGGGAACGTTGTCAGCGCGCATGGAATCCAGGACGAATAGCCCGGTCAACAATTCGTGGAAAATTTTGGAAACATGTGGAAAATTATGGAAAAATATTAGTACCTTTGCCTTAGCGTGAAAGTAGATACCTATGATAACATTCATCGGAGAATATTCAGCGAAGCTAGACGATAAGTGCAGGGTGGTTTTCCCCGCACCGTTCAAATCGTTGATGCCATCCGATGGAGACATGCGCTTCGTCATCAAGAAAGACATATTCGAAGACTGTCTTGAAATGTACACTTTCGAAGAGTGGGAACGCCAGTCGCAGGAAGTGAAGTCGAAGCTCAATTTCTTCAATCGCTCTCACGCCTCCTTCTGGAGGGAATACATGCGTGACCGCGCCATCGTTGAACCGGATTCCAAGCTCGGACGTATTTCCATCCCTCGGAAGCTTCTGGAATCCATAGGCGTAACAAAAGAGATAGTGTTCTCTGGCAGCGATTACAAGATTGAGATTTGGGCAAAGGAAAAGTACGAGGCAAGCGCAATTTCCAACGAAGAATTCTTGAACATCGCAGGCCAGCTGTCTCAGTAGAGATGGGAGGGCTTCGGAAATGTCTGAATACCATACACCTGTACTACTTCACGAGAGCATAGCCGCACTCGTCACCAATCCATCAGGAATTTACGCCGACGTCACATTCGGAGGCGGTGGTCACACCGCCGAACTTCTTTCACGCTTAAACGAAGACGGTCACGTCATCGCCTTCGATCGTGACGGCGACGCTTTTATAAACAACAAAATTGATGATCCTCGCCTTACGCTGGTGCATGGCGATTTCCGTTTCATCCGCAATTATGTCCTTCAGGCGGTTCATGACGGCATGCTTGCAAGCGCAGAACTGGACGGAGTGCTCGCCGACCTGGGCGTGTCCTCTCATCAGTTCGACACCGCCGAGAGAGGATTCTCTTTCAGGTACGATGCTCCGCTGGACATGAGGATGAATCAGGAGGGCGATCTGACGGCCGAGGAAGTCGTCAATGAATATTCCCAAGAAGAACTCGAAAGAATATTCAGGATTTATGGCGAAGTGCCTAATGCTCGAAAGCTCTCGCAGCTGATTGCTGCCGCCAGGGCCAAGTCCCATATCAGCACGACAGCCCAGCTAACTGGAGCAATGGAGCCAGCGCTTCCGAAGGCAGCCACTCACAAGTTCCTGGCGAAAATCTATCAGGCCTTACGCATCGAGGTCAATCACGAGATGCGTTCCTTAGAGAAATTCCTGGACGGGGCTGCAGATACCCTGAAGCCAGGAGGAAGGCTGGTGATAATAACGTACCATTCCCTTGAAGACCGAATGGTGAAGAATTTCATCAAAACAGGTAATCCAAGCGGAATAGAGGAGAAGGACATTTACGGCAATGTGGATGCTCCATTGAGAGCAGTGAACAGGAAGCCGATAGTGCCTGGCGAAGATGAGATTTCCGGGAACACGAGGGCTCGGAGCGCAAAATTAAGGATAGCAGAGAAAAGTTAAGAATATGGCAGAAACTGCTGAACATAAGAAGTGGAGGCTCTCTGACATTGGTCAGTGGTTAAAAAATGCCTTTTTTGCAACTCTCAAAGGGGAATTCCTATTGAGGCTGCAGATTGATCGCTATTTCATACACATCATATACACTATCTTCCTCATCTGGCTGAGCATCTGGATAAGCCTGAAGATGGAAAAGACATTCATAAAAGTCGAGCAGAACAGGAAAGAACTAGAAAATGTGAAAATATACCGGGCTCAGAAAACGATAGAGATGGCAAGCCTTGGACGAATGAGCAAAGTGCAGGAAAAGCTTGAAGAAAAAGGCTCCAAGCTTACGAACGCCGAGAAACCAGCCTACAAGATTAGCTCAAAGCAAGACAATAAGGGCAGACAATGAACATGGAAACGGAGAGACGAAATATTAAGAAACGGGACAGGATGGCGGTCATCTTGTACTACTGTTACTTTGCCCTTTTGATCTTGGGTGTCGTACTGGTGGGAAGAATCATATATATTCAGTGTTTTTGGAGCCTGGATAAAGATGTCGAGAAGTTCTACCTGCCGAGAAACATCAAAAGCAAGATTGAGCCGGAACGTGGCGCCATAATATCCAACGATGGCAGGCTGCTCGCGATTTCTACCCCTATGTACCAGCTGTACATGGACTGCACGGTAAGGAAAGATTATTTCAAATCACAGAAAGAGCCCATGAAATTGGAGCAGGAGTGGCTTGCGAAGGCAAGGGCGTTCTGCAATGGCCTGGCCGAGGTGATGGGAGACAAGAGCGCCGATGAATATTACAGAGAAATAACGGCCGGAAGGCGAAACGGCGAGAAATACCTCAAGATAGGGAAACCAGTGGACAGAGAGACTTATCTGAAGATGAAGAAGATGCCACTGATGAATGAGGGCCAGTACAAGAGCGGCATCATAGTAGAGACTAAAGACTCCCGCCAATATCCTTACGGCACTCTGGCAAGGCGAACGATTGGTTACGTGAAAGACAATTCAAACTCGAACGGAAACAACCACATAGGACTTGAGGGCAAATACGACTACGTGCTGCACGGAGAAGAAGGGAAAGTGTGGCTGAAGTCCACCGAGAACGGGAAAATCCAGAATTACGACAGCACATTCGTTAAGCCGCAAGACGGATACGACGTAAGGACTACGTTAGACATCACGCTGCAGGACGTAGCAGACAAGGCGCTTAGGAAACAAATCACCGACGATAAGAGCATCGAGATGGGATGCGTCGTAATCATGGACGTGAAGACAGGTGCCATAAGAGCAATGGTGAACCTGATGAGGGATTCCACAGACCAGAGCCTGAACGAGACATACAATATGGCCATAGGGCTGAGTTCAGAGCCTGGTTCGGTGTTCAAGGCCACCACGCTGATGACAGCGATAGAAGATGGCTACATCAAGTCTTTGGACGACAGCATACCGACTAACAACGGAATAATCCCCGGATACCCGCCAGACGACCACGTGAGAGGAATGAAATACATCTCCTACCTGCATGGCTTCAAGATATCCTCGAACTATGTGTTCCGTTACCTGGCAGTTCACAATTATTCCGACAATCCGAAGAGATTCATTGACAAGCTGTACCTGTACAAATTAGGCCAGGCATGGGATTTCGACCTGGATGGCCTTCAGCCCCCGTATGTTCCAAATCCAGAATCACCATCATGGAGCGCTACCGACCTAGGCTCAGTAGCCATGGGTTACGCAGTGAAAGAGACTCCGCTGCACGTCCTTACGTTCTACAACGCCATCGCAAACAAAGGCAAGATGATGAAGCCATACCTCGTGGAAAGCATAGAGCGAAATGGAGTAGTGAAAGAAAAGAGGGGGCCTAGCGTGCTGAACGCATCAATTTGTTCAAAAGCCACCGCAGACACCATGCTTAGGGCAATGAAGGCCGTGACTAGCGAAATGGGAGCGACTGCCTCAAGGAAGCTAAGAGGAGCGAAGCTGCAAGTGGCAGGAAAAACAGGGACTTCCAGGCAGACACTTACCGGGGAGCAGATAAAGAAATATGGAATGCAGAACCCTTACGTGACTAAAGACGGCAGCTATACAAACCTGGCTACCTTCGTAGGGTTCTTCCCTGCCGATGAGCCTAAATACAGCGCAATCATCTGCCTGAAATCTTACTTGATCCGGGGAAGCGTGTACGGAGGAGTGCTACCAGCGGCGGCATTAAGAGAAATCGTGGATCAAATCTACACCATGGATCCCGATTTGGGAGAAGTGCTGCACGAGACAGGCAAGATGCCGGAATTCAAAAAGGCCAGCGACAAGAAAGCCGATGAAAAGGCCGGCAAGAATATGGCCATAGAGAAGCGGAATGGGAAAAATAATAAATGAATATATGATATTAAATGACATCATAGCAGATAGCGGGGTTGTCTCGGTGACCGGCGACAGGTACATCGAGATTTCGGACATCTGCAACGATTCCAGGAAAGCGACCCCGGGCTCTTTATTCATAGCAGTCAAGGGTCACGATGCCGATGGACAGACCTACATCGCTTCCGCCATCAAGGCGGGCGCGGTAGCAGTAGCCTACGAAGATGAAGACATCCTGGCTGAGCAGATTGCCAAGGCAGGCGGCGGAGCAGGGATAGCCTTGGTGAAAGTAGAAAATTCCAGGCATGCCGTGGCCATCATGGCAGCGAATTTCTACGATAACCCGTCTTGCAAGCTCACTCTTATAGGCATAACCGGGACGAATGGGAAAACGACTACCGTAACCCTGCTTTACAATCTGTTCATGTCGCTTGGCTACAATTGCGGATTGCTGTCTACGATTGCGAATTTCGTAGGGAAGCATCGTTCCGAGACGGAAAACACAACGGCCGACCCAATCACTATCAACTACTTAATGCACGAGATGGTGAATGAGGGCTGCGAATACTGCTTCATGGAAGTCAGTTCCATAGGCCTGGAGCAAGAACGAGTCTCGGGGCTGGAATTCAAAGTTGCCATATTCTCTAACCTCACTCACGACCATCTGGATTATCATAAGACATTCGCTGAATACCTAAGATGCAAGAAATTGTTCTTCGACAACTTGGGGGCGAATGCCGTCGCAATCACAAACGTGGATGACAAAAACGGGATGGTTATGGTGCAGAATACGAAGGCGAGAGTGGTGACATATTCTTGCAAAGGCATGGCAGATCACACTTGCAGGATAATGGAAGAGAGCATGGAGGGCATGTTGCTGAGAATCGATGGCAGAGAAGCCTGGACGAAGCTCATCGGCCAGCACAATGCCTATAACATATTGGCAATATATTGCGCCGCTCTTGCCGTGGGGGCAAATCCTGACGAGACCCTTGTGAAAATCAGCGGCCTTGGTCCTGCGACTGGCAGGCTGGAGAACAGGAAAGGGCCTAATGACATAACAGCCGTGATAGATTATGCCCACACTCCGGATGCACTTGAGAACGTACTGAAAACCCTGAAGGACATCGATAAGGGTAGGACGCTGATATGCTTGTTCGGCTGCGGAGGAGACAGGGACAAGACCAAGAGGCCAGAGATGGCGAAAATCGCCGAAGAATATGCCGACAGGATTATTGTCACGTCAGACAACAGCCGCACCGAGAAGACAGAGGATATAATGAATGACATAAAAGCCGGTTTCTCCCCTAAGGGACTAGCCAAGGCCATATTCATAGCAGACAGAAAAGAAGCCATTCGCACGGCGGTGATGACGGCTCCTAAGGGTGCGGTCATACTGCTGGCAGGCAAAGGGCATGAGACCTACCAGATAATCGGCTCCGAGCATCGTCATTTCGATGAAAGAGAGGTGCTGGACGAGGTATTCTCGCAGGTTAACACAGAAAACAAGTAATATGATATACCATTTATTCCAAGCGCTTAAAGATTATGACATTCCCGGACAGGGGCTGTTCACCTATCTGTCCTTCCGAGGGATTCTGTCCAGCGTAACGGCAATGCTGCTAGCTTTCTTCCTTGGGAAGTCGATCATAAAATGGCTTCAGAAGAAGCAGATTGGGGAAACTATAAGGAATCTCGGCCTGGAAGGGCAGATGCAGAAAAAGGGCACGCCTACAATGGGCGGAATAATAATCATAATTTCCGTGCTAGTTCCCGTCTTGCTGTTCTGCGACCTTACGAATATCTACGTCATATTGCTTGTCATCACCACATTATGGTGCGGAGCCTTGGGCTATGCAGACGATTACATCAAGGTTTACAAGCACGACAAAGAAGGCCTGCACCCGAAAGTGAAGCTAGCGGGGCAGATTGTCCTTGGCTTCATCGTAGGCCTTGCGGTGTGCTTCAGCAACGACATCGTGGTCCGCGAGAAAGTACCCGTGAAGGTAGGAGAGCAGAATATCGTGGAGCAAGGAAACACTCATTCGCTGAACGTGGATTCAGAAACTCTCGTGGCCCAAGACGTGGGGTGGAAGATGGAGAACGTCGTAAAAAGCACGAAGACGACGATTCCGTTCGTGAAGGATCACGAGTTCGATTACAAATGGCTGTCACCGTTCAAGGGTCGCTGGGGCTGGTATTGCAAATGGGCAATCTACGTGTTCATGATAGTGATAGTAATCACGGCACTGTCTAATGGCACGAACCTCACGGATGGCCTGGATGGCCTTGCGGCGGGGACTACCGCTATCGTAGGCGTGGTAATCGGCATTCTGGCTTGGCTTAGCGGTAATTTGCTAAATTCCAATTACTTGAATATAATGTATATCCCAGGAGCCGGAGAAATTGCCGTGTTCATGTCTGCATTCGTAGGCGCCCTGCTTGGATTCTTGTGGTACAATTCTTATCCTGCCCAAGTGTTCATGGGTGACACGGGAAGCCTGACCATAGGTGGCATCGTTGGGGTAAGTGCCGTGCTGATTCGCAAGGAACTGCTGCTGCCCCTGCTATGCGGAATATTCCTGGTAGAAGCACTGTCAGTAATCATTCAGAGATATTACTTCAAATACACGAAAAAGAAATACGGCGAGGGGCGGAGGGTGTTCAAAATGACGCCGCTGCACCATCACTATCAGAAGGAGGGGGTGCCTGCGCTCATCAGCAAGCCTGCGCATGCCGTTCCGGAGGCTAAAATAGTGACGCGGTTCTGGATGATAGGCATCATCCTAGCCGCCGCAACGCTGGCATTGCTGAAAATAAGATGATAACAGAAAATAATGCTGTCATCCCGAACTTGATTCAGGATCTGGCAATGAGAACGAAAATGAACATAAAATATTAATAGAATATGTCTAGAATAGTCGTTTTAGGTGGCGGAGAGAGCGGAGTCGGTTCCGCCGTGCTTGCAAAGGTGAAAGGATTCGACGTTTTCCTTTCCGACAATGGCAAGATAGCCGACCATTACGCCGATGACTTGAAGAAATGGGACATTCCTTTCGAGCAGGGAGGCCATAGCGAGGATAAAATCTTGAATGCCGACGAAGTGGTGAAGAGTCCTGGCATCCCGAACGATGCCCCGATGGTGAAGAAGATCGAGCAAAAGGGCATCCATATAATCTCTGAAATTGAGTTCGCAGGCCGTTACGACACTGCGAAAAAGATCTGCGTGACTGGAAGCAACGGCAAGACTACCACGACTTCATTAATATATTACCTGCTGAAGAATGCCGGGCTTAACGTCGGCCTGGGCGGCAACATCGGCAAGAGCTATGCGTACCAGGTAGCGACCGAACACTTTGACTATTATGTGTTGGAAATAAGCAGCTTCCAGCTGGACAACTGCTACGATTTCCATCCCGACATCGCAATAATAACAAACATAACGCCAGATCATCTGGACCGCTACGACTACGATTTGGAGAACTACGTGAAGGCCAAATTCCGCATCACGAGGAACCTTAGCCCGAAGGACTGCTTCATCTTCGATTCCGATGATGAAATTACAGTCGGGCACCTGAACAAGATCATCATCACGGCCAAGATGCTGCCGTTCACGCAAAAGAAGGAAGTGCCTCAGGGAGCATTCCTGAAAGGAGACAAGATAGTCGCCAGGTATGAGGAAGAAGAGTGCGACATCTACCTCAAAGAACTGTCCCTGAGCGGCAAACATAACATTTACAATTCCATGGCCGCAGCCTTGGCTGCAAAAGTTTCTGGAATAGACAACAGGGTAATCCGCGAGGCATTCGCTACTTTCAAGCCGATCGAGCATCGACTGGAACCTGTGCAGACGATTAAAGACGTACTCTACATCAATGACTCCAAGGCGACGAACGTGGATGCTGCATGGTATGCCTTGGAGTGCCAGACCAGACCGGTCGTGTGGATTTGCGGGGGCAAGGACAAAGGCAACGACTATGAGGTTCTGAAACCACTCGTGAAAGAAAAGGTTAAGGCAATTGTCTGCCTTGGAATAGACAACCACAAATTCCACGAGGCGTTCGAAGACATCGTGGGTAAGGAAAACATGGTGGAGACTCGCAGCGCCGAAGAT
Source organism: uncultured Bacteroidales bacterium (assembly GCA_900316045.1). Classification (GTDB taxonomy): domain Bacteria; phylum Bacteroidota; class Bacteroidia; order Bacteroidales; family UBA932; genus Cryptobacteroides. The sequence goes on from ONBM01000001.1 coordinate 130,822, forward strand.
GCAGTTAAAGAGGCTTCTAAATTCGCCAAGGCTGGGGACGTAGTGCTGCTAAGCCCTTGCTGCGCCAGCTTCGACCTTTTCCACAACATGGAAGAGAGGGGCGAGAAATTCAAAGAAGCGGTAAGGAGGCTCTAGGAATATAACATATTCATTCATGGCAGAGAAAACGAAGAAAAAGAGTAGTCTTTGGACCTTCGCAGAGAACTTCGAAGGTGATAAGGTAGTATGGATGATTGTCCTGCTGCTGATGATGATTTCCATCGTGGCAATATTCTCGTCCACTACGCAACTAGCGCTGCAGCAAGGGACGACCAGGATGGCAATCGTCGGGGAGCAGATGGCCATCACCCTGGCCGGCCTGGTTCTCATAATAATCTGCTATAACATCAAGTCCATTGGCTTTTACAGGGTAATATCGCAGCTAGGCTTCATGTTCTGCCTGTTCCTGTTGCTGATCCTGGCTTTCAAGAAGAAAGTGGGGCCTTTCAAGCCGGAATTCATCAACAATGCCTGGCGAATCGTGAAAGTCGGCGGCATCCAGATACATGTGTTCGAGGTGACTAAAATAGGGATGGTGATGTACTTGTCATGGGCAGTGAACGCCTATGTCAAGGATAAGTTCATGATTGCAAACATCCTGGCAAAGAAATACCCCATCCTGGGAAAGCCTATCGCGAAAAAACTCGGATATATCTACATCCCTATGTTCATCGTCTGCGTCCTGATCATGGTCGGAAGCCTTTCCAGCACGCTCCTGATCGGCCTTCTGATGTTCTTCACCATCCTCATCGGAGGCATCAGCATCAGGGAACTCATCCTCCCTGCCATCATCGCAATAGGAATACTATTCGGATGCATAGGCATAAACCAGATTTCCGATAAACCCGCCGACAAGAAACCATTCCCTCACCTTGAAACTGCCCTGAACAGAATTAAAGGAAATGACAGAGAGGACACTTTCGAGATTCTGAGGACCGAACCTCGCGGAAGCGAGAAATTCCAGGAAGCCCTGGACGAAAGCATGCAGCCAGTGAGCGCCAAATTAGCGATTCATCAGGGCGGGCTGATAGGCAAAGGACCAGGACGAAGCACACAGAGGTACGTCACGCCCATCATGTTCGAGGACTACATGTTCAGTTTCATCGTTGAAGAATATGGCTTGCTGGGCGGAATATTCGTAATAATTCTGTACGTCAGCCTGATGGCAAGAGGTTCGATCATAGTGAAGAACTGCGACAATCAGTTCGCCAAAACTTGCGTGGCAGGACTGGTGTTCCTAATCTCGGTTCAGGCAATGCTGCACATTATGGTGAACTGCGACCTTGGGCCGCACACCGGCCAGACTCTGCCCATGATAAGCCACGGCAACTCGTCATTCCTGATGTTCAGCATAGCGTTCGGAATAATTTTGTCCATAAGCCGGATGGCTAAGAGGAAAATCGACAAGGAGTCGGCTAAGGCTGCTCCTCTCGTGGAACACGATAACGTGAGAGATAGCGTCTCGGAGTGCGAGTCTCTGGACGATGACATACAGGAAGAAGCAGATGAACTTTCAAATTTCGATGATATTCAAAACTAGGAGGCTGTCATGGAATATAAAGCGTTAAGGGTCATAATAAGCGGAGGAGGCACAGGGGGACACATTTTCCCGGCCCTGTCTATCGCAAACAAACTTAAGGAATTGAATCCAGCGACGGAAATTCTTTTCGTTGGCGCAAAAGGGAAAATGGAGATGGAGAAGGTGCCTGCGGCTGGTTACAAGATTGTCGGGCTGCCAATCGTCGGCCTGCAGAGGAAACTGAATTTCAGGAATATGATAAATGACCTCCAAGTCCCGTTCAAGGTGCTTGAGAGCAATAATAAAGCGAAGAAGATAATCCGGGAGTTCAAGCCGGACGTGGCCGTGGGAGTGGGTGGTTATGCCAGCGCTCCCCTGCTCTGGGCAGCCACGAAACTCGGGATTCCTTCGCTCATTCAGGAACAGAACGGTTTCGCTGGGCTCACGAACAAGAAGCTTGGCCCGAAAGTTCAAAAGATTTGCGTGGCTTACGACGGAATGGAGAGGTTCTTCCCTGCCGGGAAAATCGTGAAGACCGGGAACCCTATCAGGAGCGTTTTCGTGCCTTGCACGCCTGAAATGAAAGCAGAAGGAATTAAAGAATATGGCTTGGACCCAGCCCACAAGCACATATTCATAGTTGGCGGCAGCCTGGGCAGCGCCAGGTTCAACCACTGCATGAGGGAATTCATCGAGGAAGGGTGCAAAGGGCTGGAGAACGTGGACATTCTCTGGCAGTGCGGGAAATACTACAAGACCGGAATAGATGAGTTCATGAAGGATGCGAAAGAGAAAGGCCTTGGCGGAGAGAGCCTAAGGAACATTCATTATTCCGACTTCATTGGAAGGATGGATCTGGCCTACGCTGCGGCAGACATCGTGATTTCTCGTTCAGGGGCCAGCTCGGTTTCGGAGCTTTGCGCAGCTCACAAAGCCGTGATATTCGTGCCTTCTCCTAACGTAGCTGAAGACCACCAGACGCATAACGCCATGGCGCTCGTGAATAAAAACGCTGCGCTCATCGTAAAGGACTCCGATGCACCGGAGAAGATGATTCATGCCGCCCTCAACCTGCTGAAAGAGCCGGCGAAGATTCACGAATTGGAGGAAAATGCGGGAAAGATGGCGCTTCCAGACGCAGCGCAGAAAATAGCAGATGAGATTTATTCAATAATATGAAGTATTCAAAAATATATTTCCTTGGCATTGGCGGCATTGGCATGAGCGCCATTGCAAGATATTATAAATTCAAGGGATATCCTGTGGCAGGTTATGATAAGACACCCTCGGAACTGACTCACGAGCTGGAGAAAGAGGGCATAGAGATTCATTACGCCGATGACCCAGATTATATTCCTAAGGACATGGCTTCCACGCTAGTGGTTTACACGCCAGCAATTCCCCAGACGCTGAAAGAGTTCCAGTTCGTGAAAGAACACGGCTACACGCTAATCAAGCGTTCAAGGATGCTGGGTGAGCTCTCAGAAGGGCAGACATGCCTGGCGGTTGCAGGCACTCACGGGAAAACCACCACCAGCACGCTCATTGCGCACATTCTTCAAGAAAGTGGCGAGGGCTGCTCGGCCTTCCTTGGCGGAATATCCAAGAATTACGGCACGAACTTGCTAACGAGCCACACTCCAACATTCGTGGCAGAGGCCGACGAGTTCGATCGCTCTTTCTTGCAGCTGCACCCTGCAATAGCAGTGATTACGGCAATGGACGCAGATCATCTGGACATTTACGGCACTCTTGCCGAATACATCAAGGCTTTCAAGGCTTTTGCCTCGCAAGTAAGACGCTCGGTAATCGTGAAACAGGGACTGGACATCACCTCCGCAGACACAAAGGCGAAAATCTTGCGCTACAGCTACGACGATGCCGCCTCGGACTTTTACGCTAAAAACATCAGTCCTGATGCTTTCGGACACTATGTCTTCGACTTAGTTTACCCTAAAGGAGTGCTGACTGGCATCAGGGTTGGCGTTCCAGGCTGGATAAACGTAGAAAACAGCGTGGCCGCAGCAGCGGCCTGCCTGACTCACGGGGTTAATCCTAATGCAATCAGGAAAGCGATAGGCTCATTCCAGGGCGTCCGCAGAAGGCTGGATGAACATATTAACTCATCAGAGATTGCATATATTGATGACTATGCCCATCACCCGAAAGAATTGGCTTCAGCGATTTCTTCCATAAGGGGAATATTCCCCGGCAGGAAACTGACAGCCATATTCCAGCCTCACCTTTACACCAGAACCAGGGATTTCGCAGACGATTTCGCCCAAGCGCTTAGCGCAGTTGACAAGCTAATACTTCTGGACATTTATCCTGCAAGAGAGGAACCTATCCCTGGCGTGACCTCCAAGCTGATTTACGACAAGGTGACAGCTCCTCAGAAAGTGCTCATCACCAAAGAAGAGCTTATGGATTTCCTTGCTAACGAGCCAATTGACGTGCTAGCCACATTTGGAGCTGGCAACATTGACAGGTTCATCGAGCCGATAACCCAAATGCTGGAAGACAGACTGAAGAAATGAAAAAAGGACTCAAGATAACGCTGTCGCTTGCCATAGTGGCGCTGCTGGCATTGCTGATCGTTGTGATATTCAAGCACAATGAGAACAAACGCTTGCAGCTTGCCTGCATCGGGGTGAACGTGGAGTTCGTTGGCGACTATCGCTTCGTGACCAAGGAAGACATAGAATCCTACTTGCAGAAAGACTATGGCACTTATCTTGGAAAGCGTCTGGACAGCCTGGATCTTGATAGAATAGAGAATGTTCTGAATCAGAAAAGCGCCATATCGAAAACCGATGCTTACACCACGCCAGACGGCATGCTGAACGTGAAAGTTTGGCAGAGGAATCCTGTGGTAAGGTTCCAGAAAGGCGATTTAGGATTCTACTCAGACGAGATGGGTTTCCTTTTCCCTCTTCAGAGCAATTACGCCCTAGACGTGCCGACCATCAGCGGGAACATCCCTCTGGAATTCACGTCTGGCTATAAAGGCGAGCCGAAAACAGATAAGGAGAAAGCGTGGCTGACAAAGGTGATAGACTTGGCAGAATACATCCAGAGCAGTCCTGACTGGAAATATGCATTCTCGAAGGTAACTGTGGATGGAGAAGGAGATCTGGTAATGACGCCTAGCCAAGGGAGCGAGAAATTCATATTCGGAAAGCCAGATGACATAAATCTTAAATTCAGCAGGATACGGAAGTACTACACAGCCATAGTCCCAGCCAGGGGGCATTACAAGACAGTTAACGTAAAATTCAGAAAGCAAATAATTTGCAGAGATAATATTAAATGAATATGGAAGATAGGTACATTGCATCGGTCGATCTGGGAACTTCGAAAATCGCGCTGACGATAGCTAAAATCAGCGGAGAAGATGTCCAAGTCGTTTACTACAAGGAAACCACGTCGGAAGGCATGAGGAACTCTTACGTGCTGAATCCAGGCAAGGTGGAGAAGTGCCTAAAAATGGCAATAGATGATGCCCAGGACGAGCTTGGCATCAAAATACTGCAAGCTGTCGTGGGACTTCCGCGCTATTTCGTGCGGCAGGAGACAGCATCGGCCAGAACGGATCGCACTGAGGAGGACTCGCAGATCAGCGAATCCGAGGTGAATGCCATTAAGTCAATGGCGCTGGAATCTTACCCGCTCAGCGACTCGAAAAAAGAGGTAATCTACGGAGCGGTGGCTCAGTCTTTTTCTACCGAAGAGAACATCAACGAGCTGGAAAGTGACGTCATAGGCATGACAGGGGCGCATCTGGAAGGGAATTTCAAAGTATTTATCGGGAACAGGAGATATTCAATCAACATAGACAATGTCTTCAATAACCTTGGGATAGCTATCGCTAAGAAATATTTCATTCCAGGCATCACCGCCAGAGCCGTCCTGAAAAAGGATCAGATGGATAACGGCGTGGCTTTGATAGACATCGGCGCTGGCGTGAGCTCCGTCACCATATTCAAAGGAAACATAATGCGCTTCTACGCAGCTATTCCTTTCGGAGGCAATTCGGTGACGAACGACATCAAGTCCGAATGCAATATATCCTTCGATTTGGCAGAGAACATAAAGAAAGCTTATGGAGCCTGCATGCCTAGCAAGCTCTCGACCTTGGGAGATAAAGTGATTCAGATCCTGGACGAAAACGATGAGGCTGCCATAGAAGTGCCCGTGAAATATATTTCCGAGGTCATTACGGCCAGAATGAAAGAAATAATAGAGGCCCTGCTGTACGAGATTCAGGAGAGCGGCTTCTCAAGCGAGGAAAAACTGAAAGCCGGAGTCGTAGTCACAGGAGGAGGGGCAAACCTCGTGAACTGCGCCAACCTCATCAAAGAGATGTCGGGATATTCAGTCAAAATCGGGCCTCCAAGGCCATACTTCTCATATGAGGGTTGCCCTGAGGTTCTAGACACAAGCGCTTCGGCATCCATCGGAATGATACTGGCCGCCAAGAACGATTACATGCTTAATTGCATAAAGGAACCACCTGAGCCAAACTGGTGGGAGAAAGTCCTGGCGCAGGAAAAAACAGAGAAGACTGCTCCCAGCCAGGCAGAAGTGCCTTCAGAGGCGCATGAAACAACAGAAGCTGTTGCAGCCCCACAAGTGGTCGAGCCAACTATCGAAGAAACAGTCGTCTCTGGCCAGGAGTATGCAGTAGAAGAGGATACCACAGTATTCTCTAAGCCTTCCAAAGAAGAAAGGGATGCCTATGAGGAGAAGAAGAAACTTGAAAGAGCGCGGGAGGTGGCTCAGAGAAAAGAAAAGAAGATGCATTTCCAGTGGTTCAAAAAGCTGACTCAGAAAGTTGGGGATGTGGCTGGCTCTATTTATGACGATATTAATGAAGAAGAAGTTTAACGAATATGGGAGACATTATAGATAATCTGGACATTCGGCCAGATAATTGGACGCCTGCAGAGTCCATGATAAAGGTAATAGGGGTTGGCGGTGGCGGTTGCAATGCCGTAAATTACATGTACAGGGAGAACGTACAAGGCTGCAGCTTCATAGTCTGCAATACCGACAGCGTGTCCCTTAAAGAAAGTCCGGTGCCGGTGAAAATTCACATCGGGAGGGATTCGCTTGGAGCCGGCACGGATCCGGCTAAGGGCAGGGATGCTGCAATCGAAGCCTCCGACGAAATAGAGAGAATCGTCCTTGGCTCTGAGACACAGATGCTCTTCATTACTGCCGGGATGGGGGGAGGCACCGGGACAGGAGCCTCTCCAATCATGGCTAAGATGGCAAAGGACAAAGGCATACTGACAGTGGCGGTAGTCACGATTCCTTTCGAGAACGAGGGTCCGAAGGCGCTTTCCAGAGCAATAGACGGCATAAACGAGCTGGCAAAGAACGTGGACAGCCTGCTGATAATAAATAACGAGAAGCTGTACGACTTCTTCGGGGATCATCTGATTCACGAGGCATTCCCTAAGGCCGATGAGGTGCTGGCAACGGCCGTTCGAGGCATCACGGAAATCATCAGCCAGCCAGGCTACATAAACGTCGATTTCGAGGACATCAAGACCATGATGAGAGACAGCGGCATGGCACTGATGGGTTGCGGAGAAGGCTCTGGCGACAACAGGATCGAAGATGCCGTTAAAGGCGCTCTTCAGTCCCCGCTGCTGAACGATTTTGACTTGAAGACAGCTCAGAACTTACTGGTGAACATCACAAGCGGACGAAACGAGCATGGCCTGAAGATGGACGACCTGGCCGAGATAAATGCCAAGATCGCAGAATTCACTGGAAATGCGAATATTTTCAAGACCGGGCTTGTCTGGATAGATGACCCTGAAATCGGCGATAAAATTAAAATCACGGCCATCGCGACAGGCTTCAGGACTAATGACTTGAAGCGAATCAACAACAGAAACCTTGGCAACCTGATTCAGATTGACAAGAATTTCAAATACGAGAAATCTTTCTGCAGAAACGTAGATGATAATAATTATTCCGGATGGAATTCATCTGTGAACGTTATTGGCTATAACTCGGATGGCAACGTCAAGAGATACCACTTCGACAAAGACAAGAAGCCGGTTCTGATAAAAGAACCTGGCGAGAGCCTCGGCGAACTGGAAAACATTCCAGCCATCAAGCGTCAAGTCAAGAAAGGACAAGAAGATGAATAATCCCCTACCCTAGACGCTGTCTAGAGTAGGCGATGCGTCTGAGAGTATCTTTGCGCCCGATGCGGACAATGATATCAGCTATTCCCAGGCCGCTGGCCGAGCCAGCAAGAGCAAGCCTGGTTGCATTCATCACCTTGCCCATAGGCCACTCGTTGCCCTTGATGAAGGCCTCCAGAGCCGCCTCGAAAGCTTCGACGGTCCAGTCGCCAGCATATTCTTTTACGAAATCGGCGACCTTGCTCACTTGTTCCGCAACCTCTGGCTTCCAGAATTTATCCACGTCCTTTGCAAGGAATGGAGCCGTGGCGGCATCGTCATAAACTTTGGCTCGGGGATCTGCCGGTCCCTGAGCGATAGCCGCTCCAGCCTTGACTCCGAATGTGGCGAAATCTTCCGGAGCCACGAAAAGGTAAGAGGCCACAGTCCAGAAATCTTTCACGAACGTAGCCCTCTCCTTCGTAAAAGAGATGACGCTCCTGACATATTCTTTCGTGAATATGTGCTTTTCTAAGTCACCACCGAAAGAATTAAATTCCGCACCCGCAGTTAGGGCGCACTTAGGGCAATCCACTATATTGACATCATGCTCTTCCAGAATAGGAGTCAGCAGATCGGTGAGAACTTCATCGGACTTCATCCTGAGATATTCCCTGTTGTACCAGTGAGCCTTCTCTGGATTGAACCTCGCCCCGGATTTTACTATCCTGTCAAGGGAGAAAGCCTGCACTAGCTCATCCAGGCTGAATATTTCCTGATCTGTTCCTGGGTTCCAGCCGAGAAAAGCCAGCATGTTCACGAAAGCCTCTGGGAAATAGCCGTCCTCGCGGTAACCTCTGTACTCTTCGCCCTCGGAATTCACCCATTTCAGCGGAAATACGGGGAAACCCATTTTGTCCCCATCCCTCTTGCTCAGCTTGCCCTTTCCATCAGGCTTGAGCAGCAATGACAGATGTGCGAACCTCGGCATAGCTTCTTCCCAGCCGAACGCCTTGTAAAGCATGTAATGCAAAGGCAAGGATGGGAGCCATTCCTCACCGCGAATGACTTCGGTGATCTCCATCAAATGATCATCCACGATATTGGCCAAATGGTATGTCGGCAGTTCATCGGCTCTTTTCCAAAGAACTTTATCGTCAAGAGTGTCAGTATTAACCTCTATATGCCCACGAATCAGGTCATCCATCTTAACGATGGTGTCTGAAGGCATCTTGAAGCGTACAGTCCAATCGGTTGTCTCCTCGAGCAATTTGCGGACTTCATCTTCCGGCAGAGTGAGGGAATTGCGCATCTGCATCCTCGTAACCTGATTGTAAATGAACGTCTGCCCTTTCGCCTCGGCATCTGAGCGAGCCTTCTCCAAAGATTCAGAAGAATCGAAAGCATAGTAGGCATAACCTTTCTCGACCAGCTCTTCAGCATATTTCCGGTATATTCCTTTTCTCTGGCTCTGGCGATACGGGGCATGGGGATGCTTCGCAGAGGGCACCTCAACCACGTTTCCATTCTCATCCACGCCTTCGTCCGGATAGATGCCACACCACTTTAGAGAGTCGATTATGTATTTCTCCGCACCTGCCACGAATCTGTGGGAGTCAGTGTCTTCTATTCTTAATATGAAGTCCCCGCCATTACGCTTTGCGTAAAGGTAATTATAAAGCGCCGTGCGGACTCCGCCCATGTGAAGCGGCCCAGTTGGCGATGGGGCGAACCTTACCCTCGTTCTTCTTTCCATTCTGCTATCTTAAATTAGCGTTCAGCACGCGCTGTAAGTCATCCTTTCCTCGAACGACCTCATCGCTGAGTTCTCCATCTATGATTAAATATGCTACCGGAAGCTGCCTGCCAACATTGTAAAGCACTGCACCTTGAGAGCCAGCGCCCAAGCCATCGCATACATTTATCCAAGGCAATTCCTGAGATTTCACGACGCTGGCCCAAGCGCCTTTGTCGGTATCCAGAGATACTGAATATATTTCCAAGCCTTTAGGATGATATTCTTTGTAAACAGGAATAAGCACGTCCTTATTGAACATCTTCTGAGCGGCATCAGCAGCTTGCCAGAAATACACCATTATGACTTTGCCCTGGACTTCGCTAAGCTTTTTCTTCGTTCCATCGATCGAAGGCAAGTCCAGATCCGGGAAAGCCATCTCCTTCACATTCTCCATTCTGACCCCCAGGCTGAGCAGATTCTCTCTACGCTTCGCTTCCTCCCCTAGCGCAGCGACATACTTTGAGTTCGGATACACGGTCTTTAGAGAGTCATATACATTCCTGAAATGAATTGCATCCGTCTGCTGGCTGAAAACAGGGAAATTATCGTTGATTTTCTGGTAAAGCACCGGAATGCTAGTCAGCGACTTAGGGTTTCCCATAATATATTTCACCCTTGAGCGGTAATAGTCAACATATTGCTGAGACAAAGCCTTGTTATCCCCCCGTTCAGCAGCTTCCGAGAAGCTTTTCATGAAAGAAGCAAAATCCTTCTCTACCTGCTGCAATTTGACGCTTTCGTGCGAACCTTCAACCGAATAGTTGCCAAGAGTGTCCGAGACAACCCTCACCTTATCTCCGTTCGAGAGCAATAGGGACGCTATTTTCGTGTTTCCCTTATAAAGGTAGATGAATTCTGGCTGCCCCTTCAGAATATTCATTTTATATGAATATGCCCCATTGGCATTCGTTTTCACTGTGTCCAGCACTGTCGTCGAAGCTCCATTCAGTTCCTTGACCACGACCTCGGCATCCTTCGCACCTGTCAGGGTGCCACTGATGCTGGCCTTCTGGGAGCAAGACGAAAGCATGGCGATGGCTCCCGCCATCAGGAGGAAACTACAATTTTTCATATTCATTGAATATAGAATTCGCTATTTCCTTGAATTCGTCCTCGGAGAGTTTCAGCTTCTCCTTCTTGAAATTAAGGTCTCCCTCGGTCTGAAGCGGAACCAAGTGAACATGAGTGTGCGGCACTTCCATTCCTAGCACTGCCACGCCGACCCTCTTGCAAGGAATAGCAGCTTTGATGGCAGTAGCTACCTTCTTGGCAAATTTCCAGAGCCCCTCGTAAGTCTTGTCGTCAAGATGGAAGATGTAGTCATCCTCAACATGTTTCGGGATGATGAGAGTATGCCCTTTTGCGAGAGGGGCGATGTCCAGGAAGGCGTAGAAATCTTCGTTTTCCGCAACCTTGTAAGAAGGAATTTCTCCTTTCGCGATTTTAGTGAAAATAGTTGCCATATTCTTTAAAGTGAAATGTCCAATATCTTGAATTTCATCACCCCGGAAGGAACCTGAGCCTCAACGATGTCCCCTTTCGAGTGCCCCAGAAGAGCCTTCGCGATAGGAGTCGTGGCTGCCAGCTTCCCTTGGGAGAAGTCAGCTTCGGTCTCTCCGACTATCGTGAATGTCATCTCTTTGTTCAAGGCCATGTTCATGACCTTGACTTTGTTCATCAGCTGAACCTTATCAGTGCCCACCTTGGACTCGTCTATGACCTTTGCGTTTGCTACCAGGTCCTTTAGCCTGGCGATTTTGACCTCAAGCAGTCCTTGAGCATCACGTGCAGCATCATATTCGGCGTTCTCTGAGAGGTCGCCTTTCTCTCTAGCCTCCGCTATTGCAGCAGAGATGACCGGACGCTGAGCCAGAGCATCCGCCAGTTCTTTCTTCAGGTTATCCAGGCCTTCCTGGGTCATGTAATGAATATCCGCCATAACTTTCAATTTTAGTCTTTATGTGAAAATTAAAACGGAGCCCCATCAGTTGATGGAACCCTGTTTGTTGTGTTTAGCAAATATAGTAAAAATTAATTCAAAATCCTTACCAGCCTAAAACTCATCGAACTTCGGCTTCATGATTTCTGAATATATTATCAGATTCCGCTTGTCCAGCAGCTCCCGCCTCTTCCGAGCCTCATTCGATGATGATTCCTTCGCTGACTGCCGAGCTCCAGATTCCGCTTTTGCTTGTTCTGGCACCCCAGGCACATCCATTGCAGGCCTTGGCGCATTTGCAGCCGGCACAGAATTTTCCTCACCGTCATTTTCCTCCTCGCTCATGAATTCCTCATCCAGAATTTCCGGCATGTTATCCGGCACATTCAGGCCGGCCTTCTTCACCAGCTTCGAAATCAGGGGCTGCAGAATTCCAAGCAGCAAGATTCCGACCGTCACTAGTATTTGAATTACGTCATCGTTCATCAACCCAAAAATAAGCAAAAAATTACATTTACCCTATCTCTTCAGAGATATCTTCAAAATATTGCTAACTTTAAGCATGAAACACATCATAATAACAACATTATTGCTTCTGGTGGCGGCATGCTCGATGGCATCTGCCCAGGAGACATACGAGATGAAATACAAAGGCTCCGTGAGGACATATTGCATGTACATCCCAGAATCGTTAAAAGCCGGAGCTCCCCTTGTAGTCTACGCTCATGGATATGGTTCCAACAATTTATGGCGCGAAGATCTGAATGAAGCAGCTGAAAGGCACGGCTTCGCAGTCTGCTATCCCAAAGGCTCTCCGGACACCAAGGGGAAACCTGGCTGGTTCGTAGGCTATCCCTCCCAGTCCAACATGGACCGACACGAAGAGAAGTTCTTGGCAGCGCTATTGAAAGAAGTGTGCAAGCGCTTCAACCTCAGCAGGGAAAACGTATTCCTCACCGGCATGTCAAACGGCGGCGACCTCTGCTACCAGATCATTTACACGAAGCCTGACCTCTTCAAGGCTTACGCCTCAGTCGCAGGACTCACATTCGAATATGCCTACAAGAATAAACTGACGAAACCTGTGAGCCTACTCGAAATCCACGGCAACGACGACCATACTTCCATGTGGATGGGAGACCATGAGAACACAGGAGGATGGGGACCATATATTCCAGTCCCTCTAGCCGTAGCGGCCATAGCAGCTAACAACCGCTGCACTACCATGAGTGCTTCTTCGATGCCATCAAAAGCCGACCCGGACCGGTCAATCGATATCACCACTTATGGCGGGAGCCAATCTGGCAAAGATGTCGTGTTGTATGAAGTGGAAGGAGGCAAACACTCGTGGCACGACAAAGACGTGGACACCGGGGAAATAATAATAAGCTTCTTCAGCCGATTCGTCGAATAGACGCAAGCCGCAACAAAGGCGAAGGCCTAGGAACCGATCTGATTCCCAGGCCTTTGTCGGGATGATCCGACTCGAACGGACGACCCCTACGTCCCGAACGTAGTGCGCTAGCCAACTGCGCTACATCCCGATGCTGATTAAAAAGGCAGTCTTCGGGAAGGCTGCCTTAAATTTTTAGCTGAGTTTATTGATATAGACGGCAATCCCACTCTTGAGGTTTGAAGCCTTGTTCTTGTGAATCACCCCAATCTTCGCGAGTTTGTCTATCATTGCGTAAACCTTTGGCGCGCCCTCTTCCGCAGCTTTCTTATCAGTCATTTTCCTGATGTCGCGGATGGCGTTTCTCGTTGTCTTTGCATAATACTTATTATGCAAGTTACGCCTCTCGTTCTGACGATCGGCTTTCTTTGCTGATGCGTGATTAGCCATTTCAAAATTTTTTAATATTTTTAGTAGTGGGTAGGAGAATCGAACTCCTATTGCGGGAATGAAAATCCCGAGTACTAACCGTTATACGAACCCACCAAAATCCCGAAACTGTGGCTGACACAATTGGGTTGCAAATATATGGATTATTTTTGACGCTGCAAAATTATTTTTCGGCAACTTTATCCCATGAGAAAGAATACAATATTGACTCTGTCTGACGAAGGTATTGTCGCTTATCGTACTTAGCAGCATAGACCCAAGCCTCCAAGACTATGATTTCTTTCCCATCCTGGCTGTAGAAAGAATGCGAGACGAAAGGCCCGCCCATATAATCATTGAAAACTTCCCAGAGTCCCCTAGTCTCCACGAACTCCATCCCGTGATATTTCAGGTACCTGATGCCTGGGGTGATGTATTCGCTGGTAGTCATGTACGTGTTATCAAACATTCCTGGCACGTTTTCTTTGAGAAATTCGTTCCTCTTAGCCACTATGTTCTTCACGTTGAAGACAGTGGTATCTTTCGGATCCACGGGATATTTATAAACGAATATGCCTTGCAGGGTATACTGCCTCTCATCTTCGAACCAGAGGAAATTGCTCGTTTTCTTCTTGAGCTCATAGCCATAAGGGAAATGCAGCTTTCCACCGACCACCTGTTCAACCTCTGGGCAGAGCTCTTTTTCCTCGTACTGTATGTTATTGGCGATGATTCTATTACGCTCTGCCTGCTCCAGCGTGCTGGTTATGATTTCTCCGTTTTCCGAGAACACGACAGCGGCTGAATCGGCATTTGAAGCGTTCACCTGGATGACGCACTGCGGATGAGCCCAGACATCGTTGCGGTAAACGATACCCTGTTTCTGCACCGAAGGGTCTATATTGAATATCAATATGTTCCTATGATATTTGAACATGTCTGTGAAAGTGCCTGGAGAGATATCAACCAGCGAGTACAGCGGTTCCCTTTGAGGCAGATACTCGCAAGGCCTCGCCAGCACATCCCTGACATCGTTTCCCAGGCCAGTGTCCCAATAGCCCTTTTCAAGCACCACCAGCACCTCTCCTGCTTTTCCCGCAACGTTCGGCAGCAGCGACTTGCCTGAATTTTTACAAGAGACCGCCGCGCAGACGGCAGCGACGACAATGAATATTTTGACGAAACTTTTCATGACATTCAAATTTTCTCCTTGCAAAGATACTTTTTTCACCTCCTGATGCAAAATTAATTGCCGGTGGAAATCTCTTCCATCAGCAATGGCAAACCATTCTATATGAATATATTATATTAATATATAGAATTATTGTTTTCTCAAAAGGAATTTCGCCAGTGCCATAAACCCCGAATCCCACGGCGGAGCCGAGGCTAATGACTAGCGTTCGGGTCTATGCCGCGATGCCAGAAACGGGAAGTGATGTCTGTCTTAGTGAAAGACTCGCCCTCGTGAGAAATCCTGTACAGACGCTGATTTGTAGTGCTCTCATTAAGAGGGCCGAACTTCGCCATGTAAGGGCCAACCTTGACATAGTCGAATGCGCAGTAGATTTCGTCCTCAACTTCTTGGCGACCGGAATAAAGCGCTACTTTCAGGCCAATGGAGCGAACGTGCTCGGCAAGCCCAAGAAGCGCCTTCAAATCATTGCCCTCGCCCAGGAACAGAAAGCAGTTCACTCCGTAATTATCCTCGACGAGAGAGTCGATGACCTCGCTCGTCAATTCTTCACCGACATCCATCCGCAGGAAAGGAGAATGGCACCCTTCGCAATTACCTTGG
Organism: uncultured Bacteroidales bacterium; assembly: GCA_900316045.1. GTDB lineage: Bacteria > Bacteroidota > Bacteroidia > Bacteroidales > UBA932 > Cryptobacteroides. The sequence continues at coordinate 145,877 of ONBM01000001.1, forward strand.
CAATTGCTTATGTCAACTGCCAAGGTAACTTTATCGGGTATCTCCTCGATGACCACGGAGGTCATCTCTGGAACATATTTTATCATATCCGGGACTTATCCGCATGAACGGGGGACGGCCACTCCGGAATGTTCAGGGGATTTGCCGGAAGCGCTCCCGCCCACGTAGAAGCGGTGATCTGCCTCGACCTGGCGCATCTCGCTGAAAGAGGACACCCTCTTAAGATAACCAATGACACGAGTCAGGTAATCCAGATTATGGCTCCCGCACTTAGGGCACACTTCGAGAGTATCCTTGCTGATATAGCCACAGTCGTTGCAGACAGTATTGCGGCAATTGAACGTGAAGTAATTCGTGCCATAGTGGGCAGCGACCTTCAGCAGCTGACGATACTGATCTTTAGAAAGATGCTCAGCAATGTTCATGTGCAGGGCAGAACCGCCGTCAAGATGCTTTACATATTCATTGCCGTGAAGCTTGAACTTATCTATCATCGACAGGGAATCATCCTCTGGGTTGTAGAAGTAGGAACTGTACATGTTATGCTTCGGAGACACATAGAAGCCGTCTCTCCTGTCCCAGTTGTAGTTCTTGCCAGAGAGATTCTCGCCAGGGACGAATTCTGTATTGAACATGGTCTCCGGCGTCTTGTCCTTTCTGTTGGCAATGTTTATCGTCTCCAGGACAGTGTCCACGAACTCGTTGTATTCAGGATTCGGGCTTATGGCGAGACCCAGGAACTCTGCTGCGTCCGTAAGGCCGTTGACCCCTACCGTCAGATACTGCCTTCTCATATCTATGAATCCGGCCTGGTAAACATCCAGCATCTTTGCAGCCAGGAAGTCTTTTATGATCTCATTGAAAGCGGTCTGGTACTTGTGGACAAGCTCCGTCTCTTTGCTGACAGCCTCGCGGATATATTCATAAAGCTGATTCTTGTCGTAGTCAGCCCTCGTGAGAGCCTTCCCGCCTTCCAGCATCACGCCTTTTTTCTCCAGGAAGTAACGACGGGCGGCAAGCTGTATCAGCCGGTTCAGGTTAATCGTCATGACCGACTTTGAGCCTGTTGACACGGAAGCAGTTCCCATCGAATATTGATGCGTGGTGTGATTGTGCTCCGAGTCACTCTTATCCAGATCGGTCAGGGAATTGCGCAGGCGGCAGCAGCTTGCAAGGCTGTCAGGGCTGTCGGACAGGTAGCAGAAGAAGCTGTGGCCCTTGCTCCACATCTCGGCAGTGAAATCTGCATATTCAGGATCGGCGAAGTCGTCCTTGCCATCGGTCAGCAAAGCCATCGTCTCCACTGGGAATGTAAGAATATAATGATTCCTCTCTTCGTTGAACCAGTTCATGAAATGCTTCTGCAGCCATGAGAGAGTCTCCCACTGGGGAGCTGTGCCGTCAGGGAACCTGAAGTCCCCGAACACTCCGCGGAAATAAGGCTCGTCGAAATAAGAAATATTCCAGAACACCGTCTGGTAGCCGCGGTTACCCGCAGGCATATTCATAGAATGCACCACCTGCTGGAAATAGTTGTCTATCACCTTCACCAGCGTGCGCTTCTTCGCATTCATCTCGACTACATCATTCAAATGATCGAGATAGTCATTGCCATAGTCCTTCCTGAGGAAATAATCGAAATACATCAGGAACTCAGGCGTCGCCACCGCCCCCATGAACTGGGAGGACACTGAATATACCAGATTGATGAACTCGCCGCAGAAGGATTTCAAGTCAGTCGGGGCTACTGACACCCCGCCAAGATTCCTAAGCCCATCCACAAGGAATGGGTACATGGTGATAGCTACGCAATATGGATATCCAGGCGTACCGCTCTCATCGTGCTTGTAAAGGATATGACTCTCAAGATCGGTGATGTACTGATTAGCCATCTGCCTGCCATAAAGGGCTTTGATCTTGTCCTTCATGATGTAACGGTTCTGTTTGATGTTGTTCTCTTTATAGAGCTCCTGACCAAGGGTGACGATATTCTTGCGCGTCACGTTGGCATTGGAATCAAACTTAGAGCCAGTCGCGGCATTGGAGGCAGCTATATAATCCTTAATGAAGTCTCTCTTCTTCCTGAGATCTAAGCCCGCATCGAATTTCTCGATGTAGGCTATGGCCACTTTCTTATTTATGGACATCAGACTCTCTTCAACCTGTCTCCTAATTTCACGGCTAGTTATCTTATCGTAAATATAGAGGTTTTCCGCAATGGAAACCACGACAGCTTCCGGGCACTCTTCGCCAGCGGTTTTGTACGCCTCGCGAATGCCATTCATTAGCTTGATCTTATCGTACTCCTCATAGGAGCCGTTAGTCTTTCTTACTGCAACATCCATAATATATAGTATATAAAAAAAGTTCTTCCATTGGTAGGAATTTTAGGCCGAAAAGGGGTCCGAACCTGATTCGATCCGAACCCCATCACAAAGATAGACATTAAAACCTCAGTTGGACAATTTAATTCGCAAAGTTATCAACACCTTTAAAACTTTGTTGTTAATTTACTAATTATCAATATATTAAAGGAAAATATACTTTAAAACGAATAATATTGCCAGCACCGCCATGAACCAGCCGACCTTCTTGCGCCTTCCGGAACAGAGGTTCAGAAGCACGTAAGAAATCAGGCCGATCATTATGCCGTTCGATATCGAGTAAGTCATCGGCATCAGTATGACGGTAAGATAGGCAGGGATAGACTCGGCATAGTCATCCAAAGGAATATCCTTGATCGGACTCAGCATGAAGAGACCCACTATCACGAGCGTCGGGCAGACGGCAGATCCAGGGATGGCCGTGAACACTGGGGCGAAGAACAGAGCCAGCACCATGCAGCACACGACGGAGAATGCCGTGAGACCGGAACGTCCGCCTTGAGCGACGCCGGAAGCGCTTTCTACGTAAGTGGTAACTGTGCTAGTGCCAAGCATCGCTCCCGTGACGGTTCCAATGGCATCGGCCATGAAGGCCTGATTCATACGGATAGGATTGCCGTTCTTGTCCATCATGCCCGCCTTGGTGGTAACGCCCACCACGGTTCCGATAGTATCGAACATGTCCACGAACAGGAAGGTGAACACTACCACAAGCATGTCCAGGCTGAAAATCTGCGACATGTCGGTGTCGAACTTGAAGAATATCGGCGACATGGAAGGCGGAACGTCCACCACTCCATGGAACTGGGTGATGCCCATAGGGATGCCGATCACTGCAGTTGCAATAATGCCGATGAGGAGGGCGCCCGGAATATTCAGAATCACCAGTATGCCGGTGATAATGAGGCCGATTACCGACAAAAGGCCGGGACCGCTCGTGAGAACGCCCAAGTCTACCAGGGTCGCCTCATTCGCCACCACGACTCCGCCGCTCTTCAATCCGATGAGGGCAATGAACAGACCGATGCCAGCTCCGATCGCCTTTCTCATCGAAAGCGGGATGGCATTGACTATCGCCGTGCGGACATTGGTCAAGGTGAGGATTACGAATATGATGCCTTCGATCAGGACTGCGGTCAGGGCAAACTGCCAAGGATAGCCCATGCCGAGACAGACCGTGTAGCAGAAGAATGCATTCAGTCCCATGCCAGGGGCAAGCGCAAATGGCAGTTTGGCATAGATTGCCATTACCAAGGTAGCCACGATAGCCGAAACCGCCGTGGTGGTGAACAAGGCGTTTTTATCCATCCCCGTTGCTGAGAGAATGGACGGGTTGACTGCCAGGATATAAGACATGGCAAGAAAAGTGGTAATGCCGGCCAGTATCTCGGTCGACACCTTCATGGTGGACGGGTCAAAGCCGAAAAGCTTGGTCAGCCAGCCTTTTTTCTGCGGGACTTGTTTAGTCTGAGCTTCTTCCATAACAAATAGTTTTCGTGTATCAATATATCAAATTAGAGCAAGATTCTTAAAATACCCATTTAGCGCCTAGGCAAGGACGAACCCAGAAACCTTTGCCGGAGCCGAAATCATAAGACAGTTCGATTTCCGTGCCCACGTTAAAGTTATCTACGCCGAAAAGCCTGCCCACGTTGTACCAGAGCTGAGGCTCGGAGAGGAAAACGACCGTAGCGTCTTTCGAGTCTGACCAGTCACGATAGCCTTTATCCCTGTCACTTAGAACCTTGGCGACCGTGTGATCCTCCCACCAGAAATCGGCGAAGCCACTAAACCTCAGGCCTTTGAGTCCGAAGAGGTCTTGCATGCCCCACACGACGGTGAACTGCATAGGCACGTTGCTCTTCTTCTTGCTGCCATCGAGGTTTCTCCCAGCATTGCTATAGTCTATATATTTATATAGGACTTTCAAGTTCAAAGTATTCCTGAAATCTGAATTATGGATGAAATAATCCAAGCCGAACAGCCATGCGTTGTTGATGGTGTACCCGTTATACACTCCGCCATTATACTCGGCGTGAAGGCTCAGAGGGGCAAGCTTGGTGTCCTGCCAGAAGTTCAGGCAGCGAGCGATTTCCCAATACGTGCCGCTAGGGGCATAGGAATGATCCTTGTCCGTCTTTGAGTTATAGTCATGATCAATGAAGAAGAAAGTATTTCCCCACTTGTCATTATAGAATCCTTCCATGGTGGTCGTAACATGCTTGCGGTCCTTTCCTAAATCATAGAAAACTTGAAGATTAGTCTGAGCCTGAGCTCCTAGAGCAAAGGCCAACGCCGCTATAGAAACGGCTAAGATCTTTTTCATTGGCATAAATATTTAAAAACTGACATTGTCCGCAATTTCAAGTACGAAATTAAGGATAATACGGATAAAGAATTTAACTTTGCGCATATAATAATTAACAAAATTATCAACAAAGCCACAATCATCTTTAATAAGCCATGTTCGAAGAAGTACTGAAATTCTACAGGGATTTCCCTAAGGCGGGCATAAATTTCGTCGACATAATGCCTTTCCTCCAAGACAATAAAACATTCACTGCGCTAATGGACGAGATAGGCAGCCGCGTCACCGCCCCATCTGTGGCAGCGCCAGAAGCCAGGGCCTTCCTCTTCTCCGCACCTCTGCTGACCATGGATTGCGGAGTGACGAACGTAGTGCCGTTCAGGAAAAAAGGCAAGCTTCCGTTCAGCAACGGAGACCTCCTGAGCATAGAAATAATGAAGGAATATGGTCCAGACAACCTATATTTCAGGAAATCGGACATAACTGCCGGAAAGGCCGAAGACGGAATATTCCATATTACCATATTGGATGACATACTTGCGACAGGCGGAACGGCAGAAGGCATCGCCAATGCCTTGGACAAAACCCGTCTTTCCATCGACGGCAAGGAATATGGCATAAAGGTGAACGAATTCATATTCATAGCAGAACTTGACAGCCTCTATGGCAGGAATCGCCTGGAAAAGATAGCACCAGTTTACGCAATAGCACATATCAAATGACCATGAAAACCACGCTTTTTTCATCCTTGCTGCTTCTCATCGCAGCATCTTGCATCCAATCCCCTGATGAGTTGAAATGCGAATACCAAGAGAAAGACGTCCTTATCGACACTCAGAGCCCAAGGCTCTCCTGGATCAACCCGGAAGAGCAGACAGCCTACCAGATTCAAGTGTGCCCCAATGCCAGATTCACCAAGAAAGAAGTCCTCTGGGATTCCGAAAAAGTGACTTCCGGCGAATCACATCTGGTTAAATATTCAGGGCCATCGATGGCCCCGATGTCCGACTATTATTGGAGGGTACGCTTCTGGAACAAAAATGACAAAGCTTCCAGATGGAGCGTCCCTGCCAAGATGACCACAGGCATGTTCTCCGCAGATGACTGGAAGGCAGAATGGATAGGCACGCCTTGGCAGGAACAAAGCTGGGACAATTGGTACCCTGCCGCTCCTATGTTCAGGAAAGAATTCAACGCCGGAGCCGGCCTGGTGAGCGCAAAGGCTTTCATCTGTGGCTTAGGCTGGTTCGAGATGAGGCTGAACGGCGCCAAGGTAGGAGAAGACTACTTCGTGCCAGGCTTCACAGATTACGCTACGCGCCCGCACCTCTTGGAGGCTGCAGCCATACAGATAGACCCGGCTGTCACATATCACCGGGCATTCTACCTCTGCTATGACATCACGTCCGAGGTTAAGGCTGGGGGCAACGCCGTGGGAATCATTCTGGGCAACGGGTATTACAGCTCAATGCCGGGCAATGTCAAAAATGAAAGCTTTGGCGTGCCTAAATTAATCTGCCAAATCAAGCTTACCTACAAAGACGGACACACCGAATATGTCTGCTCGGATGAATCCTGGAAGGTGCAGGAATCCCCTATGGCATTCAACGACTTGTACCTTGGCGAGAAATACGATGCGTCCAGAGCCGTGGACGGCTGGGACATGCCTGGCTTGGACGATGCCTCATGGGAACAAGCCGTGAAACGAAATGCTCCAGACGGCAAACTCACCGCCAACGTAGGGCCAGTAGACAGGGTCACCGAAACCCTTAAGCCAGTAAGACTGGAGAAGACCGGCGAGAATGCATGGAAGGTGGATTTCGGCAAGGAGATTTCCGGTTGGATCAAGTTCAATTCCGTCGTCGGGAAGACAGGCGACACGCTCAAAGTCAGATATATATCCGAAAGCCCTGTCGGAAGTTTCGAATACAGATTCGACAAGCCGGAGATGTCCGCTTCCATTCCACACTTCACATGGTACGCTTTCAGGGAAGCCGAGATCTCGGGCATTCCTGACCTGACGACAGAGAACCTGGTCGCCCAGGCGGTGAATACGAATGTGCCAATAGATGCCGTCTTCGAATGCTCCGACACCCTCCTGAACAAAATCAATGAAATCTGGCGACGGTCCCAGATGAACAATATGCACGGCGGAGTGGCCAGCGACTGCCCTCACCGTGAAAGGATGGCTTACACTGGAGATGGCCAGATTGCAATGAAGACGGTGCTGTACAATTTCGACGCAGCAGGATTCTACAACAAATGGATAGGCGACATAATCGGGAGCCAGAACCCAGAGACAGGCTACGTGCCGAACGGAGCGCCTTGGGAGCCTGTCTGCGGCGGAGGACCGGAATGGGGCGCGGCGATATGCGTCATGCCTTGGGAATTTTATAATCAATATGGCGACAAGGACATTCTAACAAAGTCCCTGAAAGGAATGAAGGAATATTGCAGATACTATGGCACATGGCAGCGTCCTGACGGGACGGTGTCAGTCAATAGGACGAGGCCGGATGGGACGCCTTCGCCTTGGTACAACCTGGGAGAATGGGTGCCGGCCTATCAGCTGCCTAGCGATGCCCTGGTGCATACTTTCTACTACTGGCTTTGCCTTGACCTCACTTCCAGGACGGCAACGGCTTTGGGAGACGATGCCACCGCAAATGAATATTCCGCATTAGCCGCATCCGTGAAGAATGCCTTCAATAACGTCTTCTATGATGCCGACTCACTGAGCTACGGGGATTTTGGCAGCAATGTCTTCGCCCTCTACATGGGCGTTCCGGACGATCGCTATGAAGCCGTACGGGAAACCCTGCGTAAAGAGCTGGAAGTCAAATACCAAAAGCATCTCAACACAGGCATGCTCGGAACCAGATTCCTGTTCGAGACCCTGTCCATGAACGGCCTTGGCGACCTTGCCCTCGAAATAATGAAGCAGGAGGATTACCCTAGCTACGGATGGTGGATCAAACAGGGAGCAACCACGACCTGGGAGCAGTGGGACGGCGGAAACTCGCACGACCATCCATTCCTTGGCAGTGCCCTCACATGGTACTACAGAATACTCGCAGGAGTGGACACTGATCCTTGCAAACCAGGATTCCGTCACATCATCATCCGCCCTATGCCTGTTGCAGGCCTGGATAGGGTATATTACAAGACGATGACCCCTTACGGTGAAGTGTCTTCAGAAGTCACCCACGATGGCAGCAAAGTTTCCATGAAGGTGAGCATTCCTACCGGCTGCAACGCCACGATTTATGTTCCGAAGAGCATTGACGCTGTCAGGAATGCTCGCAGCAACGGCAGAGGTTTCGGCGTAAATCCAGATGCGCCAGTGAGCCCATACGAAGACATATTCGATATCCATGAGGTTGGCTCGGGAACATATTCATTCTGAAACATGGTGAATCCTGAGCTGAAAGCATTCATCGAGGCCGAAATCATTCCGGAGTACAAGAATTTCGGTCGTTCGCATAACGTCGAGCATGTCCGGAGGGTGATTTCCAACTCCCTCGAACTTGCCAAGTTCCTTGGGGACGGGAAGATAGACGAGGACATGGCATATGCCATCGCGGCATATCATGACCTCGGGATGAGCGGCCCGCGGGAGATTCATCATATCACTAGCGGCAAGATATTGATGGAAGACTCTCGCCTTAGGAAATGGTTCTCTCCGGAGCAGATTCAGGTGATGAAGGAAGCCGTGGAAGACCATAGAGCGTCCTCCGACCATGCTCCCAGAAGCGTTTACGGACGAATCGTCGCCGAGGCAGACAGGGATCTTGAGCCAGATGTCGTGTTCACCCGTGCCATAGAATACGGGCTGGAACATTATCTTTGCCAAGCACATGGACGAGAAATACAGCTCCAACGGATACATCACACTGTGGATACCCGGCTCCACTAACGAACGGAACTTGAAGCAGATCCGGGCCGTCATCGCCGACCGCGACGCGCTCCGCCGCACCTTCAACGAGATTTTTGACCGGCTGAACCACCCTGAAGCGAGGGCATGTAGTACAGCAATCAGGTAATATGGCATGCGTAGAAATCCATGGGTAGCCGATTTCGTAAACCCATAGTCGTGCTGCACAATACTTTCAGTTCACGAAAATAGAAATATCCTGACGTACTCCAGCCTGCCGTCCTTTATCGCATTGTGCAATACTATAAGTTCATGAAA
>ONBM01000048.1 GCA_900316045.1 uncultured Bacteroidales bacterium
GCCCGCTAATTGCACGGACAATCCTTCCATATCATAATTGCATGCTCGCGCCGTGAAAGCATCCGGACTGAGCCCCATGCATTGGCCGCAGGACGCCGGCGAAGGAAATCATATTCATTTTCCTCTCACATAATTCCCGGCTTTTCCTCCCGTCATGCTTCATGCAATCGCCTCCGAATGCCGCTCAGGGCGAACTTCCGTTCGGATGTTCAGTCGCAGTTATGCGACAAGCCTCACGGTGTGTAAAATTGGCCGGATTACGGACGGGGGACAAGGGTCTTCTCAGGACGGTGTCTGTTAATATTTTATCTTGTATTGTTTGCAGAAGCTGATTGCCTGCTGGCTGCCGGATTTGGCAGCTAGCGAGCAATAGTATTCTGCCTTGGAAACATTGCCGTCACTAGCGTACATGCGGCTTAGGTTGAAGAGCGTTATTCCAAGGGTTTCATCTTGGAAGCTGCTCTTGCGGATAGCCTTTTCTGTGGTATTGAATAGCTTGCAGTAGGCTGAGATTGCCTGCTGATACTTTTCGATGGCCGGCTTCACATCTTTTTTCCTAGCGTAGGCATCGCCTAGGCAATCATAGACCCAGTAGTCCATGGTGAGCGACTTGCCTTCATATTCGGAAAGCCACTGTTCAGAAGCAGCTATAGTTTCGTCATCGCGTTCCAGAATATTCAGGACCACAGAATATTCGTAAGAAGTGAACATGTTCAAAGCTCCAGCTTTGCTCAAAGCCTCAAAACAGGAGGCCGCTTGGGCATATTCCTTTGCATCCAGATGCTTTTGCGCTGCGTCTTTGAGACTGTCCTCAGGCTCCAATGACGCTTGTTCCGTATTTTGCTCTTCAGTAGTTTCGCCGATGATTAGCCTGCTGCCTTCCTGCACGGCTCCTCCGATGCCGTCGAAGGTAGAATTCCCTATGAGGAAGGGGACAGTCTGTTTTTTCAGCACGAAAGCTGGCACGTCTTTCAAGATTACATTGTCGATGCGCAGTTCCTTGATGACGAAAGAGGCAGCCTTTTCGCTGGAGCCATCAGGCATTTTCAGCGTTGCGAAACCTTTCACGTCGGCTGGAGCAATGTAGTCGTTTTCGTAGAGGAACAGATATGTCGTGCTGGATAGGCTTGCAAACCAGTTTTCTGAGGTGTAATATGTTTTCACGCTCACCCCGTTAATAGATGCGTTCACGATGTAGTGACCGTCTGTACCGTTGTCCTGAAGCAGGATGCTCGTCTGAAGGGTGCCTTCGGGATTCTGAGCAAAGGTGCTGCGGAGCTGGGAACTGTCGCTTTGAGCGGAAGCGCTGCCTAGGGCAATGAATATGCCTATGGCAGTAGTCATGAATATGCTGACGTGTCTCAAAGTGCTGGCTTTATTGTTTTGGCGGCAGAGTAGTATTGCGAATCTTCTCAGCCTGAGCCTCACGGTAGGCATCAATCTTTTTTGCAACCTCAGGGTCGAGGAGAGCAATAATTTCAGCAGCAAGGATTGCGGCATTTTTAGCTCCGCCGATTGCGACAGTGGCTACAGGAATGCCTGTAGGCATCTGCACCATTGAGAGCAGCGAATCCAGTCCGCCAAGAGTCTTGGTCTGCATAGGCACTGCGATTACCGGCAGCGGTGTGAGTCCTGCTGCGACTCCTGCCAGATGAGCGGCGCCGCCGGCACCAGCAAGCCTCTGCCTTTCAGAGCTTTGGTGTATTCGAACATCAGGTCCGGCGTCCTATGCGCGCTGATCACGCGCGTCTCGTATTCGATTCCGAAATCTGCTAAAAACTGCTCCGCCCCATTCATGACCTCATAGTCACTCGTAGAGCCCATAATGATGCTTACTTTCATATGTTCATTAATATTTTGCCTTCACAAAAATAGCAATTCCAATGAAATTCCCGAATGAAGCTGACTCTGCCAGTTGCTGTTTCTGTGGGGGCGGATTGCAGCGGCTATGAAAAGTTTGCGTATATTTGCAGAAACTTTAATGATGGCGCTGGGGCTGATTGGAGGCCAGGCGCAATCTATCTGAATATGCCGAAGCAGAAGGAACATAGAGTGGAGATTCGCAATAAGAGGGCTTCCTTTGACTACGAGTTTCTGGAGACTTACGAGGCTGGAATCGTGCTGGTCGGGACCGAGATAAAGTCGATCCGGGCTGGGAAGGCCTCGCTGGCGGATTCTTTCTGCTATTTCGTAGGCAACGAGTTGTTCGTGAAGGGGATGAATGTCTCGACTTATTTCTGGGGGTCATGGGGGCAGCACGAGCCGATGAGGGATCGCAAGCTGCTGCTGACGAAGAGAGAGCTGAGGCATCTGCGGCAGGCAGTGAAGGAAAAGGGGCTTACGATCATAGCTACGAAGCTATATATTAATGAAAAAGGCATCGCCAAGCTGGTGATAGCCTTGGCGAAGGGAAAGAAGGTCTATGACAAGCGGCAGTCCATCAAGGAGAAGGACATTCGTCGCGAGATGGAGAGAGGGGAATGAGCCGGAATCCTAAGAACAAGCTGAGGGAACCTATTCCCATTCCGGAGCCTGCGCCTCTGCCAGAGCCGGAGGAAATTAATATTCAAGATGTTTATAATGAATATATTGCCGGTACCATCGACTTGCTCGTGGTGCTAGGGCCGACTGCGTCCGGCAAGACTCGTTATGCCGTGAATCTGGCACGCAGGCTGAGCAATCTTGGAACTGCCGCAGAGATCCTTTCTGCCGATTCCAGGCAGGTCTATAAAGGCATGGACATAGGCACGGGCAAGGATCTCAATGAATATGGCGATGTGCCTTATCATTTGATTGACATCGCCCCGGCTGGCATGCGGTTCGACCTGTACCAATGGCAGGAAGCCTTCGAAGAGGCATACAAAGATGTCCGGTCTCGTGGCAGAATTCCTATTCTGTGCGGGGGCACGGGACTCTATGTCCAGGCAGCGACTTGCGGTTATGCCCTGCCTCAGGTGCCTCCGGACGAGACTTTGCGAGAGGAATTGGAACTGCTTGACAAAGAGATGCTTATTGGAAGGCTTGCTGCCTACGGGCCGCTTCCTGATGAGGGCGTGCTGCAGAGCAAGAGAAGGGTGATTCGGGCGATCGAGGTGGCGCAATATGAAAAGGAGCATCCGATTCAGCGCACGGCCTACCTTCCGAAGAAGCCATATTTCATCGGGACTCTAGTCTCTCGCGAAGAACGCAACGCCCGCATTGACCGCCGTTTGGACGAACGCTTGCAGGGTGGCATGATAGAAGAAGTCCGCAGCCTCCTGGATTCAGGAATTCCTTCCGAAGACCTTGTTTATTACGGCCTTGAATATAAATTCGTCACTCAGTACATCCTGGGCATCCTCAGTTATGAAGAGATGCGGATGCTGCTCTCCAACGCCATCCACCAGTTCGCGAAACGCCAGATGACCTGGTTCCGTGGCATGGAACGTGACGGATTGCATATTCATTGGACCGATAAGCTGTTTTTATTTTAGGCCGAATGCCAATCTTATCTTTGAAATCGCATCAAGTTTCTCCCAGCCGAAGAACTGAATCTCTTTTTCGATTTCCTTGCCATCGCGGATCAGCTTGACGGACTTTGCGTAAGGCTTGCGCCCGAAATGGCCGTAAGCCGCCGTAGGCTCGTAGATTGGGTTCTTCAGGTCGAATTTCTTGATGATGGCGGACGGACGCAGGTCGAAAAGCTCCGTAATCTTGGAGGCAATCACCGCATCAGCTTCCGTTGCAGAGAGACCTTGAAGCAGAGGACTGTCCGAGCATGCCGTGCCATGGGTGTTTACGAATATGCTGACTGGCTCTGCCACGCCGATTGCGTAGGCGACTTGGATGAGCATTTCATCTGCGATGCCGGCAGCTACCATATTCTTGGCAATATATCTGGTTGCATAGGCAGCGCTCCTGTCCACCTTGGACGGGTCTTTCCCTGAAAATGCGCCACCACCGTTGGAGGCTCTGCCTCCGTAAGTATCCACGATGATTTTTCTGCCGGTAAGTCCCGTATCCCCGTGCGGCCCGCCGATGACGAATTTCCCGGTCGGATTCACCAAGAGCCTGAGGTTGTCGTCAAATAGCGCGGCTGCATCTTCGCTGAGGGCAGCCTTCACCATAGGAATCAATATGTTCCTGACATCCTCCTCAATCTTGCTGTGCATTGCCTCGTCCGCTTTCTCGGCTCCGAATTTAGCGCAAGCTTCCTGATACGACATGTTCGAAAACTCTCCTGCGGCGAATTCGTCGTGCTGGGTAGAAAGAACCAGGGTGTGAACCCTTAGAGGGTGATTGTTCTCGTCATATTCAATGGTATACTGGCACTTTGAGTCCGGCCTCAGGTAAGGCATCAGCTCTGAATGGTTGTGCCGTATGTCGCCTAAAATCTGGAGGGTGAGCTGGGAGAGGTACAGCGGCAATGGCATATACTCCTCTGTGTCATGGCAGGCATAGCCGAACATCATTCCTTGGTCTCCTGCCCCCTGTTCTTCCGGATTCTGTCGCACCACGCCTCGGTTGATGTCTCCGCTCTGCTCATGAATGTCTGAAAGAACACCGCACGAGTTGGCGTCGAAGCGGTATTCTGCCTTAGTGTAGCCAATGCGCCGGATCGTATCGCGCACTGTTTTCTGGATGTCCACGTAGGCCTCGCTGCGCACCTCTCCGCCCACGAGCACGAGTCCGGTGGAGCAAAATGTTTCGCAAGCAACTTTTGATTCAGGATCCTGACGGAGGAACTCGTCAAGGATTGCATCGGAAATCTGGTCTGCCACTTTGTCCGGGTGACCTTCTGAAACTGATTCAGACGTGAATAGATAATTCATTTTTTAGCATTTTTTATTAAACATCGGAGGTTGCAAGCAATCAAATCTGTCCTCCCTCGTATTGTTTTCGTTTTTCCGCCGGGCTTCTGAGACTGCTCTCGCCCCATGCGGACTGCAAAGATAATCATAGTTTTTGAATATGCAAAAGCCCGTTTCTTGATGGGGAGAAACGGGCTGGATGTTCATTAGACGATATTCGCCAGGAATCGGCTATTTAGTGTTGGTCACCTTGACGTTCTTGATTTCCCAGGTGCCGGCCGCTTCGGATGAGCTGACGTACTTGAATGCGAACCTGATCTTACCGCCGGCGAATGCTGACAGATCGATAGTGCCGCTATCCACTAAAGTCCAGTCTTTGCCGGTCGAGTAGTTAGGAATGGTAACCTGAGTCCATGCGCCTCCGTCTTTCTGTGCCCAGAGAGTGAACTCGTTTGAGCTGTTGACGAAATATTTCTGCACATGCTGGAAAGAGAGGTAGGCGTTTTTCTCCGAGGTCGCATCGATTTCCGGAGAAATCAGCCAGCTCTCAGCCTCAAGGTTCTTCTTATTGTAATAAGCGGAAGCCTTCATGTATTTGCTGGAATTGTAGCTCCATACGAGGGTCAGGCCGGTAGCCAGCTTTTTGTTCTCGATCGTCCACTCTTTGGTAGGATCAGTCTCGAAAGTGTTCTCGTACAGCGTCTTAGGAGTGACGACATCGCCGCCGCTCCAAGGCTCAACTGAAGTAATGGCTATGTTGAGGTATCTCTTGGAGCTGCCGGAAACGCTGACCAGGTAACCGTTGATCTTAACCTTATCGTCTGCATTCAGGGTGAATGAAGACGGCATCTGGTAAGGAGAAACCTGGGCGACTGAAGAAGATACGCCGTCCACGTTCACATTAGTGTAATTGCCTGATTTAACGACTGTGCCGTAAACTTGGACGTACTGGACGGTGATTACTTGCGTGTTCTTGTCCTTGTCTTTGATCTGGCTGATCGTGCTGTTCACGAACGCCTCGTCTACGAGGGTCGGAGTAGGATATGCGTAGGTCGTCGTTCCCTTCTTCTCATCCAGATCGATAGGAGTGGTGAACTGAGGGCCGAAGTTGTAGGCTCCAGGAGTGCCGATAAGTTCTACCTGATCCCCTGCTACATAATCCTTGTTGTATGATGAGCCATAAAAAACCAAAGCAGACCCACTGTCGTCCGTGAGCACGTAGCCCTGCTTGGTGACAGCCGTCACTGTACCTTTCACGTGAGCGTAAGTGGTCTTCAATCCATCCGCAATGCTCATGAGCTCAGGGGCATTTGCGCTCTGTTTCACGGTCAGAGTCTGAGTCGTAGTCTGGCTTCCGTTCGTGGCAGAGAAAGTGATCATGGCTGTGCGAGGCACGACGGTCGGGTTGGCGGCGGCATGGCAATTCACGAACACGGTGTCATCGACGGTCTCGGTAGAAATGATGTGCAGCCATTCGTTGTCCGGATCAAGCTTCCAGTCGAAAGTGGCTCCGCTCTTGACGGCTGCCTTCACCGTGAACGTGGTGTCCTCCTTCGGAGCTGCCACCACTGCAGGTTCGATTTTCAGCAAAGACTTGACAATCTTGACGACAGTGACTTTTTCGAGTTCGACGGTACCGTTATAGGTTTTCTTAGGACCTTCTACTGTAACTACATCGCCGACTTCGATTCCCAGACTGGAGAAGTTCTGTTCCTTCCCGTCTTTGTCGAGAGTGCCGTAGACATAGACCTCGCCAGTGCCGTCATTCAGCCACATGTTGCCCCAGCTGGTGCTGGTGATGCTGGTGACGGTTGCGGTCACTCTGTAGAGTTTCCCGTCTTCTCCGGCGATCACCTGTGCGCAAGTTGAATTCTCGGCGGACTTGATTCCTTGTATTACATTAATATGCTGGGCAGTGTTCCCGACATTGATTTTGAGCTCGCAGTTCCTTCCGACTTTCGTTTCAGGAGCGGTGAATGTCACCTGAGTCTCTCCGCTATTGCCAGACAAGGCTGAAACAGTTAGCCAGTTAGGAATGGTGCTTTCGTCGAAAGCCCAAGCTGTCGAGGATTTTACGGTGATGTCATCTGTGCCGCCGGTCATAGGGATGGCGACATAGGACTTGGACACCTGCAGCTCTTCGAGAACCGGCTTGTCATCATCGTCGCAGGCTACGGCAAGGCCTAGGCAGGCTATTAAAGCTGTGAAAATATATTTGATTTTCATGCGAATATTCATTTATTAGTTGAACATGTATTTGATTCCGATCTGAGCATACCAGCACTGGCCAAGGTCGTGGTTGTATGTCCAGGTCTTCACGCCCGGCTGTACTGCCGAAGGGGTAGAGAAAGTAGGAACTCCGTCGGCGTTGACTCCCTCATATTTCAGGATTCGCCCGCCGTTGAGGTTTGGATTCATGTATTTGCTGACTCCCCATGAAGAATTGAACAGGTTCATGAGGTTGGCAAGAGTGAAGTTCAGCTGAAGAGTGTTCGTGGAACCTGCAATCTTGATTTTGAAATCGTGGGCGTAGCGAAGGTCCACCCTGTGCACCCAAGGAGAATAGACGCTGTAAGCCTCGGCATATTTCCCTTTGTGTTTGCTAAGGTATCTGTCATTCTCGACATAGTCCCAGAAGCGGTCCCTGTCGCCCTCGGAAACGAAGAGGATTTCGTCCTTGTTCTTAGGGATGTAGAGAGCGTCGTAGTTATAGTTGTCGCCATTCATGTCGTTGACGTACATGTAGCTGTAATTGTAACCACCCCTCCATGTCTCGTAGAAGAAAGTGTAGTGGTTGTTCGAGCGGTCGTTAATCGTGAGGTTCACGTAAGCGCGGTCAGGTGTGACGTACTGGGAGTTGTGCAGCTTCGGCTGGTTAGGGCCTTCCGTCGTAGGGATGTAGGTGAACGCCGAGCTGGCATCCGAGCCTGGCATTCCAGTAAGCTCCTTGTTGTAAGTGCGGGTGTAGGCTGCGGTGATGTTTATGCCTTCGACAGGCCTTGCGTTGATCTGGGCGCTGAAGGATCCGCCGTAACCTTTGCTTGTGTTGGTCAGGACGTAGGCGTTAGGCATGCCCACCACTTTTCCCTTGGAGTCGGTGTAGGTGTACTTGTAGTCCGAAGGATATATTGCCCTGTCGTCAGGACCGTTGAACCTTGCGAAACCATCCGTAGGCTTTATGCTCCAGTCGGAAATCCTCGCAGCGTTGATGGTCTTGTTGAATATTCCTTCTACCGTCATGCTGAGAGGGAAGGAGGTAGGGAAGTTGTAATCCACCGCGAGGGAGGTCTTCCAAACCTGAGGCATCTTGAAATTCCTGTCCACGGCTGCGAAGGTTGAGCCGACGGTGCCGCTTGCAGAGTCATATTCAGTAGGGTAGCCAAGAGAAGCCCACTTAGCCTTCATGTCCTTGACAGAGGTGATGAGGCCGCCCTGGAATTCTTTCAGCAGAGCATTGCCGTTCTGGATTTTTCCATTGTACTGCACCGTTCCAGCATTGGTAGGCATGTTGGTGAAGAACACGAGCGGAAGCCTGCCAGTGAAGAAGCCGGATCCGCCGCGCACCTTCAGGGACTTGTTCCCAAAGACATCCCAGTTGAATCCTATCCTAGGGTTCACGCTGATTTTCGACTTAGGCCATTTGCCGGTGTCGATGTGACGACCGTCGTAGTCCAGGTTGAGTATGGCGTTGTTGGTGGCAAGGTCTTGATTGCTGAAGAACAAGCCATCGAGGCGGAGTCCGTAGGTGAGCTTGAAGTTCTGGGTGATGTTCCACTCGTCCTGGGCATAGATGCCTGCCTTGTTGAACCTAACGCGGGCTGCAGGAGTGTCTGGGTCTATGTTTTCGTAGCCGTATGTGAGATTGACGGTCTCCGGAGTCGCTCCGTTCATGAAGTCCTCCATGGACAGGTAGCGGTAGTAGCCGGTGCCGTTTCTCATGTAGGAGTTGTCTGCCATCTGGTATTCGTAGCTTGCGCCAGCGGTAATCTTGTGGTCTCCTAAGTACATGTTCAAGTCATCTTTCGCTGTGATGACAGTGTTGTGCACGCCGTTGTTCCAGGTGAATAGCTCGTAGCCTAAAGAAATATATGGCATCGGGGTGCCGGTCGTCCCGTCCCAGGTGCCATCGAGGATGTCGATGAACGGGAACTCGGAAGAATTGGTGCCGCGTATGTCATCCAGCTTTGAATATGTCACCAGCAGCTGGTTGGAAATCTTGTTGGAGAAGCGGCTGTTGAGGTCCACCGAAAAAGAATTCACCTTGTTCTCCATGGAATACATGGAGTTGGCGTAGGACATGGAATATTTCGACATGCGCCCATAGACGGTACGCTGCTTGGCATCGGAAGACGATGCATTCGGAGAGTTCCAGTACTTGTTCAGGGTGTGGTTGTAACGAACCGCCAGATGGTGGTTATCGTTGATGTTCCAGTCTATCCTGGCAAGGATTTTCCTGTTGCTCTCGTCGGCAGGGAAATTCGTCCATGAGCCAGTGTCGTAACCGTATTTGGTCTTGACGAAATCAGAGATTTTCTTCAAGTCTTCCAGCTTGGTGCGGGAGATGTAGTTCGTCTCATCCATGACGCCGTCCTCGGATCCTCTCCAGCGATTTACCACGGTAGGTATTTTCGTCTCCTCGTAGTTGGCGAAGAAGAACAGCTTGTTCTTAATGATAGGCCCACCCAGAGTGAATCCGTAAGTGGTCTCGCGGTCTTTATCGCGGGCTCCGCTGATCTGTTCCCTGTCCACGGCGTCGCCACGCATGTTCTCGTTCTGATGATATACGTAGGCAGAGCCCTTGAATGTGTTCGTTCCAGACTTGGTGATGGCGTTCACGCCCCCGCCGATGAAGTTGTTCTGGCGGACATCGTATGGAGAGATCACAACCTGAACTTCCTCAATGGCATCCAGGGAGATAGGGCTCCCGCCGCCAGGCAGGCTTGAGCTAAGGCCGAAGTTGTTGTTGAAATTGGCACCGTCCACGGTGAAGTTTGCGGTACGTCCGTCGGTGCCGGCGAAGCTCATTCCGTTTCCGCCGTAAGGGGAAAGCTTAGCCACGTCGGTGATGCTTCTGCTGATGGTAGGCAGCTCGGTGATCTGCCTGTTGGAGATGTTCGTGGCAGCTCCGGTCTTCTCGACTGCGAATTTAGACGGGGTGGAAGCTACGACGACAGCGGAATTCAGCTGCTCCGTCAGCTCTTTCAGGCTTGCGTTGAGGTTGTATGTCTCAGCGAGTTCAAGCGTTACCTCGTTGAACTCCTGTGACTGAAAGCCAAGAAACGTTATCGTGACCTTGTACGGTCCTCCGACACGCATTCCGTTGATCACGTAACGTCCGTCGGCGTTAGCGATCGTGCCATACTGCGTTCCAGAAGGTGTGTGGACTGCGAGAACCGCAGCTCCTGCGAGAGGTCCGCCATTCTCATCTGAGATGCGTCCTGCAAGGCTTGATGTCGTGACTTGGGCGAAAGCCGCCACGCCAGCAAACATTGCGATCAGCGCCAATAGGCTTTTTCTAATAAAATGAACCATAAGAAGATTTTGAATTAATGTATGTTAGTATATGTTCCGTTTTGCATTGCGAAATTATAATAAAATAATGTATTAGAGAAATTTTTGCAATCGGAGAATTGACTCGGGGAAACTCGTTTTTCCCGGCTGCCCTATGAATATGCCCGGCAGCCGCCTTGAAATGGTTCGGAAAAGTAGTAAGATACACTCTATGCATTTGGCGAAAAATCGCAGTGCAAATTTATGAATATTCAAGGAATTATCAAATTTCCGCCATAGCCCTGAGCCGTCACTGCCGAGCGTTTTTCCTCACCAGCCGGTCAATGGCATCGTTCAGCCGTTCGGTGGGAGCGATTATGTTGTAGTCCCCCCAGAAAGACTTGTCCTTGAAATATTCCGTGTGGTCGAAATAAGAATCGAAGCGGCTGAAAGAGCGAACTTTCTTCACCGGCTTTGCGTCGGAGGCATTCCGGGACGTGACTACCATCTCGGACGAGACGGTGTAAGGTGAAGAGAACAACTTACGCTTCCAGTCGCATTTGAAACGTATCTCCGCCCTCAGATAGTTCAGCCGGCTTACGTCAGAGGCGCTGTAATCAACCTCTATCTCGTAGCCCAAAGGCTTGAACCTCACGCCGGACGGCTTGCTTACTAGGATATAATCGGAAACCTTGCGCCTGTCGCTCACGTCCAACCTCATCTCTACGCGGCTGAAAGCAAGCGTTTCACTGTCTATGTAGTATTTGCCGAAGAACAACGGATATTCCCTGTCTATGGCCTTGGGCTTGAAAGATATGACGATGTGAGGCCTTCCGCCAATCTCGACCGGAACATCCAAGGCAAATGAATAATTCTGCATCTCCTCTTTGGAGAGAATGAAATCGCGGTTCTTCACGATGTCAAGGAAGACAGGCGTCATCGGCCCGCCCATGATCTTTGCTCCCAGAGTGTCCGACTGCTTAGGGCTTACCAGGCGCCGGCCTTTCAATATGTCGACTTTGTCCCTGCCTATCCCGTCTGAATATGCGGTCTTGTAGAGGTTCTGCACCGCTTCTGCCACATAGATGAAACGGCTGCCTTTCTGAGTGGTCTCGCGATAGAAGCAGCAACTGGTTTCATCGGCGCATGGGTAATTGACGGGAATATTCTCAATCGCGGCGCTAAGGATGTTCTCGGGGGATTCCACGACTATTCCGGATAGTGGGATGGCTTGTGGCTCCATGCCGATTTTGACGGGATTCCCTGATTTGTCGATTCGCACTGCCCGGGTCTTGTATCCTAAATAAGTGAAAATGAGACTGTCGGCATCCGACGGCACTTTTATGATGAATTTCCCATCCTGGTTTGTCACCGTGCCTACCCCGGAGGCGCCCGTGGTAACGCTGACTGCGGCCATGGCTCTGCCGGTTTCGCTATCTATTACGTTTCCGGATATGCTCGTCAGCGACTGGGCTCCTGACAGAAAGCAGCCCAGGCCCATCGCAATGATGGTAATCGACAGTTTGAAAAACATTCTCATGCAAGCACTTAAAGATAATAAAAAATATTGGATAAGCAATATTGCGCAAAGGAAAGTAAAATATATTAAAGGGAAATTTTAATTTATTTGAATAATAATATTGTTACAATGTTTCAATATTCCAAAAAAGTTATCTAAATTAGCGAAAACGTTTGCGCACGAGATTATTCATAAGAGTCAGTTAAAACGTTATATAAATAATTAAAAGCATAGCTAATGCCATTCAGAAAAATTTTATTGGTTTTCCTCTTCGCGGCGTTGCCAATCCTAGTCTTTTCGCAGACTAAGACTGTGAAAGGTTTTGTTTTTGAAGAAGAAACAGGTGAACCTATAGCAGGCGCCACTGTTTCCATCCAGGGGTCAACGCGAGGCGTGATGACAGATTTGGACGGCTCTTTCGAGCTGCCGGGAGTCAAGGCTACAGATGTTCTCCGGTTCGAGCTTATCGGAAAGGAGGCTCAGTCCATCACTGTCGGCACGAACACGAAATTTGTCGTTAAACTTAAGAATGCTCCGAACGAGCTCGACGGAGTGACCGTCGTGGCATTCGGAAAGCAGAAAAAGGAAAGCGTCATAGGATCCATTTCCACTGTGGACGTGGCAACGCTTAAGGTGCCTTCCAGCAACCTCACCACGGCTCTGGCGGGGAACGTCGCCGGAGTCATCGCCTACCAACGCTCCGGAGAGCCGGGCCAGGACAACGCCGACTTCTTCGTGCGAGGCATCACCACGTTCGGGGCTAACACCAGCCCGCTTATCCTCATCGACAACATCGAGCTCACTTCCACGGACCTTGCCCGTCTTCAGCCGGACGACATCGAGAGCTTCTCAATCATGAAGGATGCCACTGCGACTGCCTTGTACGGAGCCAGAGGAGCAAATGGCGTCATCTACGTCACCACCAAGAGGGGGCAGGAGGGTCCTGCGAAGATATTCGCAAGGGTAGAAACTTCGCTCTCTATGCCGACCGATGTCGTAGAGCTTGCCGACCCTGTAACGTACATGAAGGCATACAACGAGGCTATCACCACGAGAGACCCGCTCGGGGAGCTGAAATATTCTTACGACAAAATCGAACAGACCGGGAAAAAGGGAGCCAACAGACTCATCTACCCTATGAACGACTGGTACGACATGCTCTTCAAGGACTATGCGACCAGCTACAGGGCGAACTTGTCTGCCAGGGGCGGTGGAAAAGTGGCTCGTTACTACGTTGCCGGCTCGTACAACCAAGACACCGGCATCCTCAAGGTAGATAAGCGCAACAGTTTCAACAACAACATCGACCAGAAAACTTATTCCCTGCGTTCGAATATCGACATCAATATTACGAACACAACGAAGCTGGCGGTCCGCTTGACTGGCAACTTCACGGACTATCAGGGGCCGCTCAACGGAGGTAACGATGTGTACAAGCAGGTGGTGCACTCCGATCCTGTGCTCTTCCCTGCATACTACCCGGAGGATGAAGACCATAAGGGAGTCCAGCACATAATGTTCGGAAACTACGAAGACGGCTCCTACATAAACCCTTACGCCAACCTGGTGAAAGGTTATCGCAACTACCAGCGTTCACAGATGATTGCCGCCATTGAACTAAACCAGGACCTGAATTTCATTACCAAGGGCCTGACCTTCATGACGTTGTTCAACCTTACCAGGCTGTCCGAGTACACGGTGAATCGTCAGTTCAATCCTTTCTGGTACGCCATGGACAGATACGACTCATACACCGGAGAATACCATGTGACGAGGATCAATGAAGATGGAACGGATTATCTTAAATATTATGAAAAGGATAAGAACATCAAGAACACTATGTATTCCGAGAGCCGCCTGAATTATAATCGTTCTTTCGGGAAGCACGACGTGACCGGTCTCCTGGTGCTGATGGCTAGCGAGACCAAGTACGCCAACGCAGGAAGCCTCCAGCTCTCCCTGCCTTCCAGGAACGCAGGGCTTTCGGGACGTTTCACTTACGGCTTCGGCAAACGCTATTTCGCCGAGTTCAATTTCGGCTACAATGGGTCGGAGCGGTTCCATAAATCCCATCGCTGGGGCTTCTTCCCATCTGCCGGAGCTGCCTGGATGGTGTCTAATGAGCCTTGGTTCAAGCCTTACAAGAAAGTCGTGAGCAACCTGAAGCTACGCTATTCTTACGGACTCGTCGGAAACGACAACATCGGCTCTTCGACCAACCGTTTCTACTATCTGTCGGAAGTCAACATGAACAGTAGCTCCAGGACGGGATATTTCGGCGCCTACAGGCATATCAGTTACCATGGAATAGATGTAACCCGTTACGCAAACGAAGCCATCACATGGGAAAGGTCTCATAAATGCAACTATGCCCTTGAACTGGGTCTCTTCGACAAATTCAACATGATAGCTGAATATTTCACAGAACACCGGACCGACATATTCATGCAACGCGCGGACATCCCGAACACCATGGGATTGCAGGCTTCTGTATACGGGAATATCGGCGAGGCAAGGGCTCACGGAGTAGACATCCAGGCTGACTACAAGCAGGCATGGGCGAACGGGTTGTGGGCTTCGGCTAGGGCGAACTTCACTTATTCCACCAGCAAGTACGATGTCTATGAGGAACCGACTTATGCCGAGGAGTACCGCCAGCATAAGGGCAGGTCAATCAAGCAGACTTGGGGTTACATCGCCGAGCGTCTGTTCATCGATGATGAGGAAGCAGCGAACAGTCCGTCTCAGTCTGGGTTCGGAAGCGATTATGGAGGAGGCGACATAAAATACACCGACGTCAATGGTGATGGCGTGATTTCCACCGCAGACAGGGTGCCGATCGGTTATCCGACATCGCCAGAAATCATCTACGGTTTCGGAGCTTCGTTCGGCTACAAGGGGCTTGACTTCTCGTTCTTCTTCCAGGGTCTTGCCAGGGAGTCGTTCTGGATAGATGCCACCAGCCGCTACGGAACTTACACTGCCGGCACAGGACCGTTCGTGAATGACACCCAGCTGCTGAAAGCGTATGCAGACAGCCATTGGAGCGAGGACAACAGAGATGTTTACGCCCTGTATCCACGCTACAGCGCCTATCAGAACTACAACAACACTCAGACCAGCACCTGGTGGATGAGAGATGGCTCATTCCTTCGTCTCAAGCAATTGGAACTGGGGTACACGCTTCCTCAGAAGCTCACCCAGAAAATCCACATCGACAACCTGAGAGCCTACGTCCAGGGGAACAACCTCCTTTGCTTCAGCAAATTCAAGCTGTGGGATCCGGAGCTTGCCGGCGAGGGTCTGAACTACCCTATCCAGAGGACGATCAACATCGGAATCAACGTAACTTTCAAATAGAAAACGGACATGCGTAAAAAAATTTACAATATATTGATATTGCCTGCGGCGCTTGCCGCTTTGTTCTGGACTTCGTCCTGCAACGGCTTCCTCAACGTGGTTCCTGACGACGGGCTTCCGTCCGTCGAGACTGCGTTCAACCTGAGGTCTTCGGCAATCAGATATCTCTCCACCTGTTATTCGTACATGACTACGGAAGGCGCGCCGGGATCGGACTGCGGAATGCTTACCGGAGATGAGCTGTGGGATCTCTACGGCCGAATAATCAGCAACACCGGTGCCCGCGTCTCGTCGACGTTGACCAACATCGCCAGGGGAAACATGAGTGCGACGACTGTTTATGGCAATGACTGGGCTTCCATGTATGAGGGCATCAGATGCTGCGACATATTGATTGACAATGTGTACAACGTTCCTGACATGGATATCTCCGAGCAGAGACAGTGGGTGGCCGAGGCTAACTTCCTGAAAGCCTACTACCATTTCAATCTGGTCCGCAAATGGGGACCGGTTCCGCTGATTTACGAGAGTCTCCCGATTGATTCCTCCATAGATGAAGTTCGCCTGCACAGGAGCAACATTGACAGCTGCTTCAACTATATTTTGCGTCTCCTGGACAAGGCAGAGCCTTATCTTCCGGTCGTGAACCCTTCAGAGGACGAATATGGCAGGATAACTCGTGCCATCTGCGCTGCTTTCAAGGCTCGCGTGGCGGTTTATGCCGCCAGCCCGCTGTTCAATGGCAACGAAGACGAAGCTGCCCTCGTGGATGTGGACGGAAGCACAAGGCTTTTCCCTGAAAAGACCGAAGCAGAGAAGCAGGAGCGTTGGGAATATGCCGTTACGGCGTGCCAGAATGCATTGCAGGTCTGCCAGGAAGCGAACATCAAGCTGTATGACGGTTCCGACATCTCTTTCAGGATGTCCGACTCGCTGAAGACGTCGCTCACCCTTCGCAACGCCATGACATTGAGATGGAACAGCGATCTCATCTGGGGAAACACCCAGACAGCCTCTGGCTCTTTGAGCATATTCCACAGGCTCTGCATGCCTATATTGAATGGCTACACCGACATGATCGGGGGCTACAAATTCATCGGCGTGCCGCTTAAAATCGCGGAGCAGTTCTACACGAGGCATGGGCTCCCGATCTCGAATGACGTAGAATGGGCCAACATCAATCCTTATGACCTGAGGGTGGGCGATGCGCAGAATGCCTATTACATCAGGCAGGGATACACCACCGTGAAACTGAATTTCGACCGCGAGCCTCGCTTCTATGCCTACCTTGGCTTCGACGGGGGCACCTGGCTTGGGCAGCTGGGCAATTACAACGACCTTCAGCCGGAAGATCTTCATTACGTGCAGTGCCGCATGGGCGGAGCTCAGGCTAAGACGGGCAAAGAGACCGGCCCGGTCACGGGCTATTTTCCTAAGAAAATGTTTCCGTATCAATGCACTTGGAGTTCCTATAACGTTTTCGTGGGATATTGGTTTCCATGGCCTATGATACGCATCACGGATTTGTATCTTCTTTATGCCGAGGCAATCAATGAAGCCGAAGGCCCGAACGGGGCGCACAGCAGCGATTTATTCGAATGCATCGATGCGATTCGTGCGAGGGCAGGCATTCCTGACGTGAAAACGGCTTGGGACGATTACAGCAACGCCCCTGGCTATTACAACACCAAGGTGGGAATGCGAGACATCATCCATCGCGAGCGCCTGAACGAGCTGGCATTCGAGAGCCAGAGGTTCTGGGACCTTCGCCGCTGGAAGGAAGCTGCGGCTGAGTATCAGAAAGGAATATACGGATTCGACGTCATCTCCTCTGCTCCGGAAGATTACTACACGAGGAAATTCCTTTATGAACAGAAATTCGGCCTGAAGGACTATTTCTGGCCTATTCCAACTTCTTACATCGAAGTCAACCCTAACCTTGTGCAAAATATTGGCTGGTAACATTGAACAATGATGAAAATGAAAAAATATTTTCTGATGATATTTACTGCAGTTCTGGCTCTCTCTGCCGCATCCTGCTCGGATGATACCGTCCACGGACGCATCGACCAGAAGAACAAGAGCGTACAGATTCCGCAGCCCGTGGAAGTGACGAGCGTGAGACCCATATCCGGCGGTGCCGTCATCAAAGTCAAGATACCTGATGACAAATACATCAAGGGTGTCGTGGCGACTTACGACAGGCACGGCGTGGAGGTCAAGTCCCGGATTTCCCGTTACGTGGACAGCCTGAGCGTCGAAGGCTTCGCCGACACCGAAGAACACGACATAGAAATTTGCTCGTTCAACGTCAATGAGGAGAAATCCGAGCCGGTGAACATCAAAATCACTCCTAATGCTCCCGCCATCATGACCGTGAAGCCGGTCATGTACGCTGCCACTGGAGGAGTCAAGATCCACATCAATGGCAATGCCGACAAGTCCGACCTTGCGGTCTGCCTGCTCCGCGACACCGTCCTCAGTCACGAGAACATGCCTGTTTCCGAAATGAAATGGGTGGAAGTGACCACGCTGTTCACGGCGAGCGACGACGTCACCCTGACCAGAAGAGGGCTCGACACGCTGAAGGCAATCTACGGAGTTTACCTCCGCGACCACTGGGGCAACATATCAGACACCACCATTGCCGTACTGAAGCCTCTTGAAGAAGTTCGGATTCCTAAGTCTGGATTCGCATACTTCGACCCAGGCGACGACAATGTGTTCTCTATCTCCAGCGAGAGTTCCGTCTTTCCTATGAGAGGTCTCTGGGATGGTTCAGGAGAGTCCAAGGCACCACATTTCATAGCCGTCGACGTGATACCTCTGCCATGCTGGTTTACGATTGATCTGGGATGTGAAGTGGAATTGAGCCGAATATCCACATTGCCAAGACAGGACTACCCGGCGGACATCTATGCTGGCGGATCCCCTCGCGACATCGAGTTCTGGGGCAGCCTGAAGACCCCGACCGGAGAGGTCGGCAGCGGAGAACATGGTTTTGAGAGCAACTGGGTCTGCCTGGGCAAGTTCACTCAGCCGAAGCGCTCCGGCTACAATGCCGACGGCTCTGTCGGAAATGTAACCGAGGAAGACAGGCTGTACTTCAGAGAGCAGACGGAATACGAGATGAACGATGCCCTCTATCCTCACGCCTACGACAGGATCCGTTATCTGAGAGTCGTCGTGGTAAGCACTTTCGCTTCATGGGAGATGCCAGACGCTACTACCACCACGCTTCAGTGGGGCGAGGTAACTCCTTACGGTCAAGTATTTAAATAAAATGACAATGAATATGAAAAAGAATATATTCACGGCGCTTATTATTTCCACCACAGCTTTCATCCTTGTCTCTTGCGGAGGGCAGGACGAAATCTACAAGGAGTGGATCAAGGAGGGAGGCTACGACTATCCAGCCAAAGCCATTAACATGACTTATCTGCAAGGCTATCAGAAGATTACTCTCATGTGGGAAAAGCCGATGGATCCCGCCGTCAAGAGAGCTATCCTGTATTGGGACAACTATGCCAAATCAAGAGACATAGACTATGGCGATTTCGCTGATGGGAAGGTGACCATCGTGGTTGACAGCCTCGAAGACCGTTCTTACACCTTCGACGTCGTGAATTTCGACGGAGAAGATAACAAGTCTCTGCCTGCGGAGATGACGATTTTCCCTTACGGGGACAGCTGGCTGATTTCCAGGTCGGAGAGGGCGGTGGTCTCTGCGATAATGGATGGAGACGATGCCAAGATTGAGATGACGAAGGCCACTGACGAGATGGTTGCCACTCGGTTCCGTTACAAGGATGCTACAGGAGCCTGGGTAAATTGCGAGACCATCCTGAAGCCTGGCACCAACGAGATCACTCTGCCTGGTGCTTTGAAAGGGAAGCGTTTCGAATATTCATCGGCATTCTGTCCTTCGTACGGACGCGACACCGTGTGGCG
>ONBM01000050.1 GCA_900316045.1 uncultured Bacteroidales bacterium
GAATTATTTATCCGTAAGTACATGATTATGAATATATTAAAGTTTAACCAATAAAATCGAGATCCATTTTTATTTGGATTTCAACTGGAAAGGGTTTTGTATTTTATCCCAAACCATTCATCCTGAATTCCGCTCACTTGTGTACCCTCTTTCTGCAAATCAAGGAGTATTTTGATATCGATTTCTTCATTCAGTTCTTCAGATGGACCAAGAAGAGCGCAACTCATAGAACTAATAAAGCTTAATTACTGTCATTAGAAAATAAAGGAAGGAGTGGCTCCAAATGATTATTTTTTTGCTAAAACGTTGTAATAAATAAAAAATGTTATATTTGTTCTTAAACGCGACACTAGAACTGCAGCAGGCAAATGAGTTAATTCATACTCCCAATATATTATTAATCATTATCTTATGAGAACTGTCTTACGAAAAAGCTGGATGCGAATGTGCCTCCTCAGGCTTATTTGCATCGCATGTCTAGCTACGCTCGCAGGAACGGTGGCTTACGAGCCTGTTTATGCCGGAATCAGCTATCTCGGATGGTGGTCAACACAATCCGTGATTAATGTTAAAGGCAAAATTGTCGATCAGGCTGGTCACTCACTCGAAGGCATAGCGGTAATTGAAAAAGGCACGCAGAATGGAATGACTACCGACCATGACGGTAATTATTCCTTGGCATGCACCACCTCCGAACCCTACCTTGTCTTTTCTTCCATAGGCTATGTCAGTCAGACCATAGCGGTAAATGGACGCACAGTCATAAATGTCACCCTAAAGGAAGACGTTGAGAGCTTGAGCGAAGTCGTAGTGCTGGGCTTTGGCACGACACAGCGAAAGGAATCACTGACAGGGGCGATTTCAAGCGTCGGAGAGGGTGACATTTCCAGATCTCTCGCATCGACGACATCCGGTACGTTAGTCGGCAAAGTGGCAGGCATAAACAGCCGCCAGAGCGATGGCCGTCCTGGAGCATCGACTTCTATCCAGATTCGAAACATGGGCACGCCCCTCTATGTCATTGATGGCGTGATTAAAGACGAAGGCCAATTCAACAATCTGGATGTCAACGATATCGAGCAGATGAGCATCCTAAAAGATGCCTCTGCTGCCATTTACGGCGTGCGCGCCGGCAATGGTGTCGTAGTAGTTACAACGAAACACGGAAAACTGAACACAGCGCCTACCGTGGAAGTAACCGGATATTATGGCTGGCAGAATATCTCCAGAATGGCGAAACCTGCCGACATCGATACTTACCTCAGTCATTACATAGCATCTCAGACCGTTCAGGGCTCATCTTATACATATTCAAAAGAAGATTATGCAAAATGGCTGGAAGGCAAGGAAGATGGCTACCGTCCTTTCAATTGGTACGACTTCATATGGAAGACTTCTCCTCAAACCTACATCAGCGTGAATGCGCAAGGAGGCTCCGACAAAATCAACTATTATTTCTCCATCGGCGATCTCAAGCAGGAAGCTGCCATCAGGAATTACGGTGGTTTCTATAGGACGAACGTGCAAATGAATATTGATGCGAAGATCACTGAGAAGCTTACGGTTGGGGCATCGATGAACGGAAGAATCGAGAAGCGCCGCCAGCCGGGAGTTCCTGGAGTGGATGACTATTGGCTTCCTCAATTTGCAGTTTATCGCAATCTGCCTACGAAAAGACCTTTCGCAAATGACAATCCGGATTACCCGCAGAGGGTTTCTTCCGAGATGGACACGAACTTCGGTCTGCTCAATTATACTCTTTCGGGAATATATCAAAACAAATGGAGGGTAGGTCAGCTCAATGGTCACATCGACTATGAAATTCTCGATGGCCTTAAGTTGCGCTGGCTGGCAGGCTACTATCTCGCATACCAGCAATTGAACAACCATGAGTATACTTTCAAGCTCTGGGGCTATGACAAAGACAACGATTCATACTATGTGACCGACAGCATGAACAATCCGTGGAGAGAGAGAACCACGGGGCATGTAGAAGAAATGACATCCAATCTTCGACTGACCTACGACAAGGCATTCGCAGAAAAACACCATGTTTCCGCCATTTTAGGATTGGATGCGTCCAAGCGCCGAGCTCCTTCTGTCTGGGTGCATGCTCAGCCGGCCGCCAATACGATGGAACTCATCTATTACGATGCTACTGACACATACAACGACACAGGCAATAACACCGAAGCGCGTCTGGGAATCATTGGCAGATTCAACTACGACTATGCCAATAAGTACCTGGCCGAGTTCTCCATTCGTCGCGACGGAGCATGGAAATGGGCTCCTGGCCATCGCTGGGGCAACTTTCCTGCAGCTTCGGCGGGCTGGAGAATTTCTGAAGAGAATTTCTGGAAAGACATGGCATTCGGACACTTCCTTCACGACTTGAAGATCAGAGTCTCGTACGGAGCCGTCGGAGATGACAACGTGAGTGGTTACAATGCATTCGATTACATGAGCGGCTACACCTACAACTCCGGAGGAACTGCGTTGGACGGGGAATATGTCGTAGGCTCTGTGGCTCGCGGCCTTCCAGCCACTACGTTCACATGGCTGAAGTCGCATATTCTGGACATTGGCATAGACTTCGCCTTCATGGATGGCAAGTTCACAGGAACCCTCGACTACTTCAACAGGAAGAGGACTGGGCTTCCGGCAAGCCGTTACGACGTGCTCATTCCTGTCGAAGCTGGCTTCAGCCTGCCGAATGAAAACCTCAATTCCGATTTACGCAGGGGCATGGATGGCAGCATCGCATTCCATGACTCTTTCGAGAAATTGGACTATTCCGTAGGTCTTAACTTCACTTACGCCCGCAGATACAATTGGGAACAGTATAAGCCGCGTTTCAGCAATTCTCTTGATGAATATGCTAATTCAGCATGGCATCGATACGCTGGAATAACTTGGGGCTACAAAACCGACGGTCAGTTCCAGTCTTGGGAAGAAATCGCCAATTGGCCAATCGACAACGATGGCTATGGTAATCGGACCCTTCGTCCTGGCGACATCAAGTACAAAGATCTCAATGGCGACAACACAATAAACTCAATGGATATGCGCCCTATCGGCTATGCAACCGGAAATCTGCCGAATTTCAACTGGGGCATCAATCTGGCTGCCAGCTGGAAAGGAATAGACATGGCTTTGGATTTCACCGGCGGATCAGGCATGGGTTTCAATCCTAGATACGAGCAGCAGTATCCTTTCCACGACGGAGGCAACAACCCGCAGTATTATATGAAAGATAGCTGGACCCTGAAAGACATCTGGGATCCGAACAGCGAGCTGGTTAAAGGCAAATATCCAATGCTACTCATTGGAAACACGAGCCATAGCAACTATTCTAGAGTCAGCGATTTCTGGTTCGTGAATGTACATTACGTCAAGCTGCGCAATTTTGAGGTTGGCTACACCGTTCCAGAGAAATGGCTCAAGCTAATCGGAGCAAAGTCATTTAGAGTCTATTGCGCAGGAACCAACGTGTTCACCATCACCAACAAACCTGGTTTTGACCCTGAGGGAACTACCGACAGTGGTCTGCAATATCCTACGACCAGGATTATCAATCTCGGATTCAGCCTTAAATTCTAATTCAATATGAGAAAATTCACAAACATATTATTAATAACCTCTTTCATGGTTATGTTTGGAAGCTGTAAAGGCTTCCTGGATCAGAAACCAGACAACATCTACGATTCAGATGAGGTGTTCGGCGATGAGGTGATGATCAAATCCGTGCTTGCAAACCTTTACGGCAGAGTGAACTACGGAATCAACCTGAATGACAGTTACTCATTTACCTACATCGATGAGGCGGCAAAGATGGACGGCGGTCCTGACAATCTACACACCTATTCAGATGCCTTGTGGAGGGTTTATGATTATGGCTTCGTGAGAAACTGCAATCAATTCCTGCAAAGTCTCGCCGAAACCAAAGCTCTGACAGATGAACAGAAGAAACCATACGAAGGCGAAGTGCGATTCTTGCGCGCATGGTGCTATTTCAACATGATCAGGAGCCTCGGCGGGGTTCCTCTCATGGGTGATGAGGTGTACTCTTACAATAGGCCGGAAGACGTCTTAGCCTACACCAAGGCTCGTGCTACTGAGGCCGAGAGCTATAATTATGTTATAGATGAATGCGAGGCAGCATACAACCTTATGAAAGGAGATAAGACGACGCATTCGGCGCGCGCAAACAAGTGGACTGCAAGGATCCTCGAAGCTAGGGCAGCAATCTATGCGGCATCGTTGGCCAAATACAACAATCTGCTCGCTACCCCGATCCAGACAAGCGGGCATGAGGTCGGGATACCAGCAGAACTCGCCAGCGAATACTACAAGATGGCTCTCACTGCTGCCAAAGATGTCATCGAGAACAGCCCGTACGTGATTCAGGACAACGACCCTGACAAAGGAAAGAATTTCTACAATGCCATTTGCATCAAAGACAACAATACCGAAGTAATGTGGGCGCATGACTACTACTACCCTGGCAGCACCGTAAGCTTTTCCAATGCCAACATCCCATCTCAATACAAGGATGACATTGACAACAGCTATGCCGGCCCTGTCCTGAATTTAGTGGAAATGTTCGAGCCTTTGGATACGGATGAGCCTGGAGAAGGAGTTCCATTCAAGACCAAGAACGCAGACGGATCCTACGTATTCTATAATTCATGTTCTGAACCTTTCGACGATAGGGATCCACGTCTTTACGGAACTGTCCTTTATCCTGGAGGAACTTTCAGAGGGACGGCTTGCGAACTTCAGGCTGGGCAGCTGAATCTTGTGAACGGACAATGGACGCTGAACGTTGGAGAACTCGGGTCTAGAGCCAATGACGACATTCTCACATCCATGAACGGGCCAAAGCATTCCAACCAGCAATATGTTAACAAGACCGGGTTCTTCTTCCGGAAATTCTTAGACGAATCCCCAGGTTCTTCCATGCGCAACGGTGCCCGTTCTACCATGTGGTGGCCATATTTCAGGATTTCTGAAGCCTACACTATCGCATGCGAGGCCTCTTTCGAGCTTGGGAGCAATGCAGATGCCGTCAAGTACATCAATGTCGTTCGCAAGAGAGCCGGAGTGCAGGATCTCTCTGCCATAACTTTCGAGAACATCGTGCATGAGAATGCCGTCGAATTTGCTTTCGAGTTTCATCGCTGGTGGGACCTCAAACGCTGGCGTCTGTCCCATGTGATTTTCGACGGGGATGCCACGAGCTCAATAGCCCGCAACCGATGTCTCTGGCCATACAAAGTTGTAGCTCCTGGAAACGAGCATAACGGACAATGGGTTTTCGTAGAAGATGAATATTTCATGTATCCTAATGCTCATTATTTCCAAATGAGGAATTATTACAATTTCATATCTGATGACTGGATGAACAAAAACAGACTTCTCGTCAGGAATCCTTATCAATAGCATTATGTATGTTCTTGAATATTAATGAATATGAAAAAGATCATAATTAAGACAGCCGTCTTTGCAACGCTTATTGCCGGGCTAAGTGCCTGCGGCTATGATAATTTCGATGGACCTGAATCAACTCTTAAAGGCAGCATCCAATACAATGGGCAGAATGTAAGAGTCAAAGGCACCGGCAACACTATCCAGCTGCAGCTGTACCAGTCTGGATATGAGTTGAAATCTCCAATCGCCATTTTCGTGGATCAAGATGGGAATTTCAGCACTAAACTTTTCAACGGAGACTACAAACTCGTAACGAAAGACAAGAACGGGCCATGGGTGAATAGTCGAGACACTATTGAGGTAAAAGTGAAGGGAAACACTTCCATAACCGTGAATGTCACCCCTTATTTCATCATATCCAATCCAGCCTGCTCACTGAATGGGTCATCTGGAAGCGCTTCATTTAATATAGAACAGGTAGTGTCCTCTACGACAATTAGTTATGGCTACGTAATCGTAGGACATACTTCACTGATTGATGAGCAAAACAACGATGCCGCTTTTCAGATACCTGCCTCGTATCTGCATACCGGGAGCAACACCATTCCAGTGACTCTTACAAGTGAACAGCAGTCTTCTCTCAAGGCACTGTACGATCGATATAAGAAAATATCCGTAAGAATGAGCATCCGCTCGACTGAGGCTAGCGAGTCGAACTATAGCGAAATAATAAACCTCGCTCTGTAGCGCTCCGTAAAGACATTAATATACAAAAAGCGCCTCTAAAAATGCAAAGCACCCCGAAAGGCTGAGTAGAAAGCTTTCGGGGTCCTTCGCATTAGAACCGGAATGTCTCCGGACTGGCAGTGGACAAACTGGTCGTCGCTCTCACAGCGAATGACTTGATGACCTTGTGGTCACCCCAACTATTGTCCACCACTGAAAAAACGTGTACTAACTATTTGTCTATGCTGACGAGCTTGTAGGTTTGCGAACCGAGGCCGATTTTGGCAGCGTAATCGACAGTGTGGGTGCCATGACGGCTGTTGATCCTTTCTACAAGCGGCGCAGGATTGTCTCCTTCGCGTGTCTGATGGTTGAAGACAAGATCCAGGCATGCCTGGTCAAGAGCGACAGGGTCAGTTGAGGCAAGGATTCCGATATCCTTTATTTCTGGTTTCGCAGGATGGGCATCGCAGTCACAGTCCACAGACATGTTATTCATTACGTCAATGTAGAGAATGTTGTCTCCGAAATGATTGGCGACGGCCTGAGCAGCCGCTGCCATGGATTCCAGAAAAGCATCCTGCTCAGGAAGATTGCTCCAAAGCAGGCTTGGTGACTGGACCTTGCCCGCCGTGTGGATGTATGCTTTGCCGTCTGCCGATGCGACCCCGATAGACTGATTCTTGAGAACACCTCCGAATCCGCCCATGGCGTGACCCTTGAAATGAGCCAGATTAATCATGAAGTCGTAATTGGCTAAGTGCGTGCCGACAATGTCGTACTTGATGTGGGTGGAGTCTTTGACGGGAATGTTCATGTTTCCTTCCTCGTCCATGATATCGACTTTCTTGAAGCCGTTTGCTTCAGTGAAGCCTCTCTCCTCAATTGCCTTGCGGTGGTCTGCAGTGTTGCTGCGGACTCCGCCGTAGGCGGTGTTGCACTCTACGATCGTGCCATTCACGAGATCCACGAGCGGCTTGATGAATGCGGGACGTAGGTATCCGGTTTCTTCGGATTCCCCCGTGCTGATCTTTACTGCGACGCGGCCTTTTGCTTCCTTGCCGAGAGCCTCGTAAATTTTCACCAGAGATTCGGGAGTAATTTCAGTAGTCATGTAAACTATCGAAGAGTCGCAGACCTCAGTCGAGGATGCATTATCCTTCTGAGAGGTTTTATTCGAGCCATTTGCTCCGCAGCTGACGGTAGCAAGCATCAGCAGGGCAGAGAGAGCGATCGTGGAAAAATTATTTTTACGCATATTCATGAATATTAAGTTTCCTGAACGTTTATTTCCTCTGTGCTTCGGCTGCATTTTTTATGCAGCTGAGTGCGTTAAGTGAGCGGGGATAACCAATGTAAGGGACGCATTGGCAGATGATTTCGGTGAGAAATCCGGCATCGTTGCCCATCCTCATGTTGCCTGCGGCGTGGCCGGTGAGTTGTGGCTCGCAGCCGCCCTGTCCGGCGAGGAAGCAGAAGGTGATAAGTTCACGCTGCCGCAGGTCAAGACCTCTTCGGGTGTAATAATCGCCGAAGCAATTGTCTGCCAGCCAGCGGTTTATCTTCTTCCTCTCATCAGGCGCATTCTCCCAGAAGTTTTTCATTCCTTCTCCGAATATATCGACTTGGGTTTGATTGCCTTTCTGAAGTCTGTTGTCAGCATTGGTCGTGGTCTGAGACTCCAGCGGGAGCTTTATCCCCTGAGCTCTGAACACCAGATTCGTGGCATCGAGGAAAGGCCTGATCCTGCCCATGCCGCAATAAGCTATGGCTTGATATTCAATTTCCTTGATTTCCACTGGACTGAGGCCGGCATTCAATGCATCTGGAAGCACGGCCTTGTATTCATCTACTCCCTGGCAGCCGAGAAGGGTTGCCAATATTGCCATGTATCTTGTGCGGGCATCTATGGTCGTGCTGGATGGTACTTCATTTCCAGTGAAATTCGTGAATATCTCGTAGATGTCCGGATCCGTTTGTTTCAGGGAAGCCATGCTGCCATTGATCCTCAATTTGTTATATTCTTCATCGCTCACCTGCTCCAGCCAAGTGCTTTTATTGTTCTGCGGGTCTGGAGAAATTGCAAGATGCTGAAACCAGCTGTCCGGTGCGGCTCCGTGCCAGTGTTCCACATCAGCAGGAATCTCGATTACGTCGCCAGGAAGTATTTTCACGGCCTCTTTGCCGCGCTCCTGATAGTATCCGACTCCACCGACCGCAATTAATATCTGGCCCACAGAGTGCTTGTGCCAATTGTTCCGGCAGCCTGGCTCGAAAGTCACGTTTGAAACTGGGACGTTCAGTTTCTTGTCGAATGTCATCGGAGCCAGCCATGATCTCCCGCTGAAATACTTTGCGTAGCCTGTGTTAGGCTCCCCAACTGGGAAATCGCTGATGTGGGGAATCTCTATTTCTGTCTTGTTCATATTTTCCTGAGCATTTGTGCCAAAGACTGCCATGAAAATCATGGCCGCCAAGGCAAAGAATTTATGTTTCATGTTCATTCGCATTTATTGCAAAATTACTTATTCTTAATTCTTTTCATTTACCAATAATTCGGATTATTCTTCACTTTTTACAAATGATTGCGTCCCGCATTCTGCAGCGACGACGCCCCAGCTCCGCCGTTTTCACAAAACCTCTCCAGTTTGGAAAGACCATGCGGACTGTTTGTGTAACTTGTTTGCTATGAATGTATTTTGAAATATTTATACAATTCCTTATCCTGAACTTATTCAGCACGCACCCCTCTTGTCATCTTGAACTTGATTCAGGATCTCTTTTGGGGTAATCTAGGTACTTACTTTTGTCAGGATGACAAAGGGGGCTTAGGCTGCAACTTGGATGGCATAGA
The DNA here is from genome assembly GCA_900316045.1 of uncultured Bacteroidales bacterium. Classification (GTDB taxonomy): domain Bacteria; phylum Bacteroidota; class Bacteroidia; order Bacteroidales; family UBA932; genus Cryptobacteroides. The sequence goes on from ONBM01000050.1 coordinate 9,011, forward strand.
TGCTGATACAAGCTCAGCCGTTCAGTTCATTTTCTATCTTATGAACATCATTTAGGCTCATGGTTGTTGCCTTGGCAACATCTTCAGGCTTCATTCCGGATTTCAGCAGATTCTTGGCAACCATGGAAATTGCCTCATTAAACCCTTTCTCCATGCCTTCCTTCATGCCTTCCTTCATGCCTTTCTCGACCTGTTCGCCGACGTACTCGTCTATGTCCCACTGCGTAAGCATATCTTTCTCGTATTTAATCACTTCCTTAGGAGCGAATTTAGCGATTTCCGCCTTCTCAAACAACAGTTCGAAGAACTTTCCCTCCAGATATTCCGGCCGGTTCTTGAAGGCCTTCATGTTGTGCATGGCGTAGCAAAACTTATCCAGTGCCGTGGCGTTAGAATCGGCAGGGTCGTGGTACTTTGGCAGCTCAAGGGTGATGAACTTCACCCTGTCTGTGAACAAATGTCTGTCGTGAATATCCGACACGGCATATTCGTGCCGAATGGCGTCAGATTCTTTGTTGTCGTCATAATCCATGAGGGCGATGATGTATGACTGCGGATAGGAGTAGTCCCACTTCTTTGACTGACGGTTCAGTATTCCAATTCCGAATTGTTCCTGAATAATGTACGTTGAATAAGCTAAGAGCCTGTCGTGGTAGTTCCTGACCTTGAGGGCTTGCATTTCGACCGCAAAGCGCGAGCCGTCCGTCTCGTCGTAGCATTCCACATCCACCCGAATGCCATGCCCCTTTGGAAACTCGTTCTGGTGCTCCTGGGGAGCATATTTAATATATGAGATGGTTCTCTCTGGAATCAACTCCTGAAGGAGGAAGAGCATCAGGTCGGGGAATCGTTCGTCACCAAAAAGCTTCTTGAACACAGAGTCGGTGATTATGTCGGCATATTTTTGGAGGAGTACCAACTCATGCACCTGCCTCCTACGGATCGAATCCGGACCATTTAAGTTTATCATATTTTTAAATTTTTCCGGCAAGATAGAGCAACCAAACATAAATTTTTTCTAATAACAGAAAGTTCGTGCACGAAAACAGAAATTTTTTATCGTATGTAATGCATGAAAAAATCATTCTTCAATAAAAATTTTTGAATATGCCGTCGCTGGCATCCTTCCTTTGCAGCTATTACATTTTTTTGTACAACATCTTTCCTTCATCATGAAACTATTCAAGAATGGAATCCTTTAATATTAAGAACAGACGCTATATATTTGCAGGAACTTTTACGAATATGGAGAGCATAAAATTGAAAGGGGAGCCTATTCCCGATGAACTGAAAAATGGTCGCGTATTGCTGCATTGCTGCTGTGCGCCTTGCTCTACCGCAATAATTGAATGGATGGTGCAAGAAGGCTTGCGTCTAGGAATATTCTTCAGCAATTCCAACATAGTGCCTTTCGATGAATATGCCCATAGGCGTTCAGAGCTGGAGCGTTATGCTGCCTCATACGGCTTGGAAGTGATTGATGATGAATATGATCACAATGCATGGCTGGCTTGGGTTCGTTCTCTGGAGAGCGAGCATGGCAGCGTGGCTGCGATGCCGGAGAGAGGGCTCAGATGCTTGGAATGTTTCAAATTCAGGCTTATAAGAGCTGCTGAATATGCCGCCGTTCATGAATATGACATATTGACGACCACTTTGGCGTCATCTAGGTGGAAAGACTTGGAACAGGTTGATGAAGCCGGACGCTTCGCTTGCAATGCTGCAAATGCCGCTCATTCTGAAGATGGGTATCATGTCCGGTGGTGGGGGCAGAACTGGAGGAAAGGTGGACTGCAAGAGCGCAGAGGTTGCCTCATTCGTGAATATGGGCTGTACAACCAGTCGTATTGCGGCTGCGAGTTCTCTCTGCATGGGCTTGGCTAGGCTATCTTGGCCATCGGAACGTCTCTTTTTGTGAGGCTGCCGACGGATAATTTCCCAAAAGAGCCAAGAAAGCAATATTATTCCCGAAAAAAATACCATCTTTGCAAACTATTCAACGAATTGATGAAAGATGAAAAGATCTTTTTTAATTGGACTGGTGATGCCAGTCATGACACTGACTGCAGGCGCGCTGTTTTCCTCGTGCATCCGAGAAGCTGCGAAGAATGCGGAAGCTGACATCCTTTCCTGCACTGTCGATGGAGTGGAACTGCCACAGACCCCTGTCATAACAAATGACAGAATCTCTTTCTATGTGAACACTAAAGACATGGAAAAGGTGAAGAGTCTGGCTCCGGAATTCACGCTCGCGGAGGGAGCCACCATCGATCCGGCAAGCGGCACTGTCCGCGATTTTACTACCCCTCAGCAATATACCGTAACTTCCGAGGACGGGCAATGGACAAAAAGCTACATCGTGTCATTTTCCAGCTCCGATCCAATGAACAAATACCATTTCGAGGAGCACAAGACATACGTTTACGTTGACACTTGGACAGGAGAGGTTAGCTATAAGTTTGACATCATGTATGAACCTAGGGAGAATGCCGACACCCTTTTCTGGAGTTCAGGCAATCCGGGGTTCATGATAGCGAATTCAGAAGCTCCTGCAGTCGACTATCCTACCGCACATTGCGACACTGGCTATGTCGGCAAGGGTGTCAAGCTGGTCACGAGGAGCACCGGTGCGCTGGGTGCAATGTTCGGCTCTCCTATCGCTGCAGGGAATCTATTCTTGGGCAAATTCGAAATAAACATGGGCAACACATTGCTGTCCACTCATTTCGGCGAAGGCGTTCCTTGCGCTAAGGATCCGCTGGCCGTTTCCGGGTGGTACAGGTACAAGCGTGGTGCCCAGATGACCGACAAGAAGAACAAGCCGATTGAAGGCGAAGACAACTTTGACATTTATGCTTCTTTCTTCGAGCCGACAGAGGGCGTGCCTTATCTGGACGGAACGAACGTGAAGGACACGACGAGCAAGTCCACCACCATCATAAAATTCGGGCAAGTGCCGGAAGATCAGAAAATTGCAGATGGCGAGTGGCATCAGTTCTGGTTCATGCTTGACCAAGTTTCTGGCAAAACTATCGATGAGAAAAAACTCAGAGATGGAAAATATGCAATCACCATAGTCCTTTCATCTTCGGAGAGGGGAGCAGAATTCATAGGAGCCGTAGGCTCAACCTTGTATGCAGACGAACTTGAACTTTACTACAAAGAAGCTGAATAATATGAGAATCGCATTTAAAATATTCATGATAGTTTCAATACTGACGCTGATATTTTCCGTCAAGGCGGCAGCTCAGGAGGAAAGGGACGCTAACCTTATAAAATCAGAGAAGCTTGGCTGGGAATATGAGATCAGGGCTGGCATTAACCTCGGAGGCACTTCGCCTTTGCCTCTGCCTCGTGAAATAAGGAAGATCAAAAGTTTCAATCCAAAATTCAACGGCACCGTTGAGGGAGTCGTGACGAAATGGTTCCCTAGCTGTGGCTGGGGAATTTCAGGAGGTCTGAAGCTAGAGGAAAAAGGCATGGAGACTGGGGCCGACGTGAAAAATTACCACACTAAGGTCATAAAAGGCGATCAGAAAGTCGAAGGTTATTTCACCGGCTACAACAGTACAAGCGTGAATATGACGTACCTCACAGTTCCGATAATGGCAAATTACCGTTTCAATTCTCGCTGGAAAGTGCGTGCCGGAATCGGCACCTCGGTATTGCTCGGCGGGGATTTCAATGGCTACGTCAAGGATGGATGCCTGCGCAATGGGACTCCGGTTGGGGAGAAAGTCACTTTCACCGAAGACGGCAGAGGAACATTCGATTTTTCCGATGATTTGCGCAGAATGCAGTGGAGCGCCATGCTGGGATGCTCCTGGCGGGCCTACAGGCATTTCTCCGTCGTGGCAGATCTCAGCTGGGGATTAACTGACATTTTCAAGGAATCGTTCGAGACGATTTCCTTCAATATGTATCCCATTTATTGCAACGTAGGCTTCGCCTACACATTCTAGGGTTCCCGTCCGATTGGCTGCTACCATTGCTTTCTTGTTGTCACCAAGTCGGCAAGGGCAATGGCTGCCATGGCTTCGACGATGACTGGGGTGCGTAGGGCGATGCAGGCATCATGACGGCCTGGGACGATCAAAGTTTCAGGCTCGTTTGTTTTTATATTCAATGTCTTCTGCTCCTTGCGAATGCTTGAAGTCGGCTTGAAAGCCACTCTGAATATGATAGGGCCGCCATTCGTTATGCCGCCGTTAATTCCTCCGGAGCCATTCTTTGCAGGACGGATCCTGCCTTCGGAATATTCGAAAGGGTCGTTATGCTCGGAACCCCTCATCCTTGCCGCTGCGAACCCATCCCCGAACTCGATTCCGCGCACGCCCGGGATGGCGAAAATTGCGTGAGAGATTACTGATTCCGCTGAATCCCAGAAGGGTTCCCCGAGGCCAGCTGGAAGACCCTCGATGCAGCACTCGGCAATTCCACCCACGGAGTCATTTTCCGCTATCGTTTTTGCGATGAGATCTGCCCAAATCTGTGCGGCTATCGTCGCATCTGTTGCTTTGACATCGGACATGGATTCGGGTTTAGGAACGCCGCCAACTTCAATGAGTTGTGCTTCGACATTTGCCTTGCCCAACATCTTTTTGGCGACGACTCCGGCGGCAACGATTGGCAAGGTTAGACGTCCGGAGAAATGCCCTCCGCCTCTAGGATCATTGAAGCCGTTCCATTTCACGGATGCGGTCCAGTCGGCATGGCCAGGACGAGGAACATTCCTAAGTGCCTCGTAATCCGTGCTGCGTGTGTTCTGATTCCTGAATATGATGGCCAGTGGCGCCCCCGTAGCATAGCCCTGGAATACGCCGCTCAAGATTTCAGGTTCATCCGCCTCGATGCGAGGCGTCGTGCCCTTCGCACCGCTCTTGCGTCGAGCAATGTCACTTGCGAAATCTTCAGGCGTGAGCGGCAGGCCTGCCTTTACGCCGTCCAAAACCACGCCGATGGCGAGCCCATGTGACTCTCCGAAAATCTGTACTCTGAAATTCTTTCCGAAAACATTCATGTTCAGTCCGTTTTGCTGTACTGACAAATATAACGTTTTCGGATGAATTTATGATTCTGCGACTTCCAGTTTCTCTTTCCTTCGGGGGGCTAGCTGCGAAAGAATTATTCCAATCACGCCAATGATGACGCCTAGCCACTGCAGCGTAGTAAGATGCTCGCGGCCCATCATCTCGGCGATCAGTGCTGTGGCGACGCACATCATGGCAAGGAAAACGCTTGATTTCCCTACTCCGAGACGCTTGATGGCCATTGCCCAGAGCGAGAACGCAAGGCTGGAGCAGAGCACTGCCAGGCAGAGAATCGGCTCAATTACTTCCCATGAAACATACACAGGGCTGAAATATTTCAAGCCTTTCGTCAAGAATACAGGTAAGAAATAAACGCAGCCGATAAGGAACTGGTACATCACGATAACTTGCGGCCTGTAGTCGCTGGCGAGAATTTTCGTGAGCGATGCGTGTCCCACCTCTGCGAGCACGGCAATCATTAGCAGGATTATTCCGAGTGCGAAATGCTTAGGGTTACAGTCTTCTTTCTGTAGCATTACCACTATGGTGATCCCCGCCAAAGTGGCAAATATTCCGAGCAAATTCAGCCCGGTCATTTTCTCTTTGAAGAATAGGACTCCGACGCTGACTGAAAAAATCGGAACGGAAGCTATTATCACGGCACTGATAGTCGGAGAACCGGTTTCCTGAATGCCCAATGTTTCGGCGAGGAAATATATTAACGGCTCGCATAAAGCCAGCAGCAGGAACTTCCATAAGTCTTTCTTAGCCATTTTCTTGAATTCCCTAGTCGCCAGATTGAAAAGCAGCAGGATCACCCCGGCAATCAGGATTCGGATAGGCACGAAATAAAAAATGGATATGCCCATGGCTATCAGCTTGTCGCTCCACAAGTAAGACATGCCCCATAAGACTATCGCCACGACAGACATGAGGTAAATTATCGCTTTATTATCGCAAATATTATATGGTAATTTCATTATTTTTAAACCAAAAACCTTTTGTTTCATTTGGATTTTACAAAAATATAAAGAATTTTCTAACAATACGATATTTCTGGAGAATTTTAATAAATGAATATTATTTGAATATTAGTTGACAATAACTACTTTTTTGCGTTATTAATTTGAAGATGGACGAGAAAGAGTTCATAAGCATTGTGCCTCACCTGAGGCAAGTTGCATTAAAGGCAGCAGGAGGCACTGGGGCAGATGTTGCCGAAGCTGAGGACATCGCTCAGGAAGTGATGATTCGGCTATGGCAGATGCGTCAGAGGCTGGAGAACATTTCTTCCATCGACGGCTTCGCTGCCACGATAGCCAGGCATCTTGCCATAAGCGGATATAGAAAAAGCCAGATGGAGAATGCTAGAATAGCGTTTTTCAGGCTTGAGGCGGAAACTGCCTCTCCTGAAGATGCACTGGTGATGAATGACGATGAGAAATTGCTAGAGGCTGAGCTGGAGAAGCTCCCTTCAACGGAATATGAGGTGCTTAGGCTTCGCCAGGTGGAATTGCGTTCTGGCAAGGAAATAGCTGATATTCTGGGAATTACGGAAGCTTCCGTGCGGACGCTGCTCTCCCGTGCCAGAAGGCGGCTGCTGGAAGAAATAAAGAAAAGGAGATAAGAAATGACATATTCAAAGAAATATATTGAAGGCTTGCTGGAAAAATTCATGAAAGGGGAGACTTCCCTTGATGAGGAGAAGGCTCTTAATGAATATTTTTCCGGCGCCGCCGATGTCCCTTCATTGTGGAGGGATTACAAGGCGATGTTTGAATATTTCGACGAAGGCATGCCAGTGGCACCCGCCTCCGCAATGGCCACGGCAAGCGAAGGTGGCATATTCATGAAAAGTCGTCATTTCAGGAATATAATGCTGGCTGCCTGCATTGGAGGGGTCGCTGTCGTTGGAATTGCTCTGGCAGTGCTTGCTCCAAAATGGCATATTCCTAAAGCAGAAGACTCTCTGGCCTCGAATATTCAGGATTCAAGCACTGCTACTTCGGAAGGCACTCAGGTCGCAATCCCGATAGCGCAGATTCCTGAAAATATTTCTCCAGAGCCTGTCCAGGCTTTGCCAAAATCTTCTCATGTCGTGACGAGACAGGTCTCTTCAAAGCCAGTGGCAATATCTGGGCAAGCCGAAGAAGATGTGGCTAATGAGGAACTCGTAAAGCAAATTCGGCAGCAGGTCATAAAGATAGCCGCACGGCAGGCAAAGGCCAAGATACTAGATGCCGTTCTAGCGTCGCAAGGCTTGGTGAGGGCTGAAGCAGAGAATGGCGAGGTAGTGTATGTGATTAACAATGATGAAAATACGATAGCATTATGAAAAGAATATTCTGGATTTTCGCTCTTTGCGTCTTTCTTGTGCCTCAGGGCATATGGGCGCAGGAAAATATTGAAAAAATGATTTCGAATTCGGCGGAAAAAGCCTCGAAAAAGACGCATGACAGCTATCAGAATGATCCACGATCGAAAGAAATCAGTTCGGCATCGAACATCTATTATTTCTCGGACAAAAAGCTGTTCGACAGTTTCAAGGCAGCTTTCGATAAGGACAGCGGCGATGCTTATTACTCGGATTATGACGAGAATAGCGGCAAGAGAATTAT
>ONBM01000102.1 GCA_900316045.1 uncultured Bacteroidales bacterium
TCCGTAAGTATATGATTATGAATATGTTAAAGTTTAACCAATAAAATCGAGATCCATTTTTATTTGGATTTCAACTGGAAAGGGTTTTGGACTTGATCCTTAGAATTGGCCTGAAAGTCATTCGTGATTGAGGGTGCAAAGGAAGCCGATTATGAAAAATGCCTCTCAGGTATCCTGAGGGGCATTTTCCAGTGGAGATGGGCGGAGTCGAACCGCCGTCCAAACAACGTACCCAGCAGCTTTCTACACGTTTATTCTTCCTTTGGTTTTCGTCAGCGGCCTGCCGAAAGACGGGCTAACCGCAGCTTATCCTTTAAATCTTAGCCGGCTTTAGAGGAGTCCGCCGGAGCATCCTTCCTGAATGATACCCCGAACTCGGACAGAGAAGGATTGAAGTCCGCGGGATACTCGTCCGGGCCGCAGCCTTGGCGGCCGGGATTAAGCTAATCGACTTGGTCAATTAGGCAGCGAGTGCGTAGTTGTTATCAGCAACTAATTTTTCGGCATCTTAGATTAACGGGCTGGCCACCGAAGAAGCCCGACGTGCTTACCACCCGGAATCATTGCTGTCAAAACCAGAACATCCCCAAGTGAAGTGAATATTATACGTCAATAATGATTCGAAAGTTTCAACAATAATTAAATTTTCTTTATGAAAAATACAAAAATAATGTGAAATATTATATGCTTGTAAATAAAATGATAGCATCGTAAACTTTGTTAATGTCTTTAAGGCATTAGGAAGTATCGTGGGATTTCTCCTTGATTCTTCCGAATAGCATGCGATATTTTTATTAATTTTGCAAGATCATGGAACAGACCTGGGATCCGCTGAGGAAAAAGATGGTGGCTCTGACACCGGAAGAGAAGGTGCGCCAATGGTTCATCGGCGTGCTTCGCGATCAGGTGAAGGTGCCGTCCTATATGATGATGAGCGAGGTGGCAATGAAATTCGGGCAGAAAGATTTCAGGGCTGATATATTGGTGTATGGCCGCGACACGGCACCTCTGATGGTGGTTGAATGCAAGCGGGAGGACATAGAGATGACGAGGGAGGTGCTGGAACAAGCGCTGAAATATAATATGGTGCTGAACTCTAGATATATAGCTATCACGAACGGAAGGAAAACCTTTGGCTTCGAGAAGGTGGGGGAGACCTACCAGCAGATAAAGGCTTTCCCAGACTGGGCGGCCATGCAGCAGAGCGGAGAGGATGGGAAGAGGAAAAAGGCCATGCAGCGGAGCGGAGAGGATGGGAAGAGGAAAGAGACCATGCAGCAGAGCGGAGAGGATGAGAATCGGCAAGATGCCGAGCATATGAATGATAAATGAATATTTTGAATGCCAGAGACTATAACAACGCAATATCTTGACAGGCCCATTTTCGGCATCGTGTCGGCAGTCGCAGAGAAAATGGGAGTGAGAGCATTCGTAATCGGCGGTTACGTAAGGGACTGCTTCCTGGGAAGGCAGAACGATGACATAGACATCGTGGTGGAAGGCAGCGGGATTGCCCTTGCCAAGGCAGTGGCAGAAAGCATCGAGAAGAGCGAGAGGCATCGCTGCAATGTGTCCATATTCAAGAATTTTGGCACGGCAATGCTCAAATTCCACGGAGCCGAGATAGAATTCGTGGGTGCACGTAAAGAGTCATATACTAGAGATTCTCGTAAGCCTATCGTTGAAACGGGCACTCTTGAAGAGGATCAGAAGCGCAGGGATTTCACCATTAATGCTATGGCCTTCAGCCTTCAGAAAGAAAACTATGGAGCGCTCATAGACCCATTCGGCGGAATAAGAGACTTGGCAGCCGGCATAATCCGCACGCCGCTGGAACCGGAACAAACCTTCAGCGACGACCCGCTGAGAATGCTTCGTGCGATACGTTTTGCCACGAAGCTGAGCACGCCCGAGCACACCTTTAAAATAGTTCCCGAAGCCCTCAGGGCTATGAAAAAGATGAAAGACAGGATGACCATCCTGTCCCAGGAGCGCATAGTCGAGGAACTTAACAAAATGTTGATGACAGATGTCCCTTCTATCGGCTTCTGGCTGATGGAAGAAACCGGCCTGCTGGAATACATACTTCCGGAACTTTTGAAATTGAAAGGAGTCGAGACCTTGTATGGCCTAGGGCACAAGGAGATTTTTTCTCACACCATGCAGGTCTTGGACAATGTCGCGGCTGAGGAGACTAAGGAGATTGCGGAAGGCTTGCTGCACGATTATATTCCTAAGGAGGACGGCGACGGTTTTATCGAGACTGTGCGGACACAGCCATACGTCTGGCTACGCTGGGCTGCCCTTCTGCACGACATCGGCAAGCCGGCCACCAAGCGTTTCGACGCCCAGACGGGCTGGTCTTTCCACGGCCACGAAGTTGTAGGGGCGAAAATGGTTCCTGGAATATTCAAAAGGCTGAAGATGCCTCTTAACGAGAAGATGAAATATGTCCAGAAACTTGTCAGCTTGCATCACAGGCCCATAGCCTTGGTGGATGACGAGGTTACCGATTCTGCGGTGCGAAGGCTCCTGTTTGATGCTGGAAATGAGATTGATGATCTCATGCTCCTCTGTGGGGCAGACATAACGTCTAAGAATCCGCTGAAAGTCGCCCACATCAAGAACAATTTCGAACTGGTCAAGGCAAAGCTCGCCGAAGTTGAGGCAAAAGACAAAATCCGCAATTGGAAGAACCCTATCACCGGCGAATATGTCATGGAAGTTTTCGGCATCGGGCCATGCAACACAATCGGTATATTAAAGGAATATGTCAAAGAGGCCATCCTTGACGGCAGAATCGACAACACCTTCGAGGCTGCCGACGCTCTGATGCGAGAAAAAGCTGCAGAACTGGGTCTGAGACCAGTCCTGCAGTAAACATATTCATTATTTCTTCCACTTAGGGCCTTCGCCGCTCAGGGTTGGATATTGCGAAGTGAAATGCGGCCAGCCGTTTTCCCAGATTATTTTGTCTATTAGCATGCAGCGGCCTTTGTAGTCATTGCCCTTCCAGTATGAATGATATGCCATCCAGTCTTCACCAGCGTCATCGGTGATGATTTGGGCATCGTGCCCCGGCCCGATGAAAGTTGAGTCTGGGCTGGAGGAAAGGATGATGTTCGAATAGTCGGAATCCAGCAATGATTTGCCATCAGGGCCGACAAAAGGTCCTTCAGGACTCTTGCTTCTGGAAACAACGACGTGGTACGTGCTGCTCGAACCCTCGCAGCAAGAGCCTTTCGAATTGAACATGTAGTAATAGCCGTTACGTTTAATTACGTAAGATCCTTCCATATTGGTCGCTCCTAGCTTAACTGGCACTGCGCCTTCTTTTATGGACAGCCCGTCATCCGAGAGTTTGATCACCCATATTCCTGAAGTCTCTCCAAAACTACCCCAATACAGGTATTTAGTCCCGTCCTCATCTATGAACAGCATCGGGTCTATGGAATTGCCTACGCCAGTGTTCTGGTACGAGACGACCATTCCCTTGTCCTGGAACGGCCCTTCAGGCTTGTCCGAGGTGGCAACCCCGCTTGCGCTCAGTTCCATATTGCCCCATACTCCTATCGCATAGTAAAGGATGTATTTCCCATCCACGTAGTTGATGTCCGGAGCCCAGAGCCTTCCGCCTTCGCTCCAAGGCTTCCAGTCCGAAGGCATGCCATCGCCTACTGCCTCCCATGTCACCATGTCCTTGGAACGATAAACAGGCAGGTTTGTCTTCTTGTTCGATGTGGAATAGGCGTAGAAGTAACCAGTGCGAGCCCTGTCATCGAGGACTGTCGGATCCGGGCAGTTATG